>NZ_VOZB01000020.1:0-22816 GCF_013420005.1 Acinetobacter sp. YH12040 | reverse complement strand
TCTGAATATACTAAATTTAGTTAACAGTGTTAACTAAATTTAGTATATTCATATTGGAGCTTGATGCAAGACATTTGGTGGGTGTTAATTTTAATTTTTCTAAAATTAACATAATACACCTTATACGCAATACTTTTTAAATTGTGTTATAATTCAATGTGTTGATTTCAGTTTTATAGCCCACTCACCCTCGAATGGGCTTTTTTTATGATTGTTCACGTTCCACGCCTATTCTTTGATCAATGTTCCACGGTTTTATTTAATGTTGCTGAACAATCAATGGATACCAGTAAAGCCCTTTAGGTCTTCTGTTGCTTCAAATATAAAGTCTATCGATGACATTTTCATTTTTCAAATAGCGATAGACAGCCTGTCTGCTAATACCAAAAGCTTTAGCTAAATCGACTTTCGATGGATATTTCCCTTCTTTCCAGGCGTGTCGTAAAGCTTCAGCCTGCTCTTGATTTAACTTATGGACTCGACCTTTATATTTACCTTGAGCCGCTGCAATCTTAATCCCTTCTTTTTGGCGCTCTAAAATAATCTCTCGTTCAAATTGGGCAAAAGCCCCCATAAGTTGCTGAGTATTCTTATGTAAACCTACCAGTTATTCTTATTCAAATCCTGCCACTCATTTTGGATAGTAGTAGGCCATTGATTTTCTATTCAAATAATTCAAAACAAAATATCCAAATTTGAATCTTGAAGCACAATCTTAATCTGCTATAATTTGTACATCAAATTGATGTACTTGTTGGGTGGGATATGACTAACTTAGCAACGGAACGAATTAATATTCGTTCAACAGTAGATGCAAAAAATGTAATTGAACAAGCTGCGAATTTATTGGGACTCAGTGTAAGTTCCTTTATGCTTCAATCCTCATTTGAAAGAGCAAAAGAATTACTTAAATCTAATTATGAGTTAAAAGTAAATAATGCTGATCGAGATATGTTAATGAACATACTTGAGAACCCACGCCCTGCAAATGATGAGATGAAAAAATTAATGAGTTTATTAGATGAAAATTGAGGTTTTACAAGCCCATCATCAGAAAAAATCATTTAATTGCGGGCAAGATGATTTAAATAAATTCATAAAACAGTATGCATCCCAACATCAGAAATCAGGAACAAGTAAAACGTATGTTGCTATTGATGATGATCTACAAGTGAGAGGGTTTTATTGTTTATCCAGCACATCCATAGGATTTGATGTAGTTGATACTGTGCTTACTAAACGATTACCTCGTTATCCGCTCCCTTGTGTAGTTGTAGGTCGCTTTGCCGTTGATCAAACCGTTCAGGGGCGAGGAATTGGGAAAGTGCTTTTAGCCCATGCTCTTAAACAAGTTTCAACAGTTGCTCAAATTATTGGTGTTAATTTTGTTGTAATACATGCTAAAGATAAAAAAGCGATGGAGTTTTATCAGCGTTTCGGCTTTATTTCATTAACATCAAATCCATTAACATTAATATACCCAGTGAGTGAAATACCTAGTTTCAATTGAAAGTGGTCTACTAGCAATAGGAGTGACTGGTAAACTGCTTACAGGAATTAGTGGCTGATTTATCCAATAATCTGCAAGTTGCAACATCAAATTATCCATCGGGGTGGCCTGAGCCGTAAATGTAATATTCTCTTTCACAAACTGAATAGCCACTCCCCTTTTTACAAGCTGATCAACCTCAGTCACTAAATCTTTAAGACTCCTAGCGAAGCGATCCATAGAGTGCACAACAATCATGTCACCTTCACGGACATAGCTGAGCATTTCCTGAAATTTAGGACGGGCTGTATTTTTTCCTGAAGCTTTATCGACAAATAATCGGTCTACTTCAATTCCCTCAAGTTGGCGTCCAATATTTTGGTCAATAGAGCTGACTCTGACATATCCAACTTTATGACCTTTCATATTGTTATCTACTAGATGACTATTTCTGCTTATTGTAACTAATGAATCTTAATCTTAAAAGTTACATGTAACGTATGTATGAATTTCATTTAAATGAGACATGTATTTTACAGCTTTCACAGTGTAACTTTAGGGTATACTTTAAAGTTACACAAAACATCTATATGAAGACTAAAGTCCAAATTAGTGTTTATGTTGGTTCAATGTATTACATTTCGTATTTTCTATTTGTAACGTAATTTCAGTAATATTATGATTATGTTTTAGAACTTCTAAGGCCTTTTGATAGAGTTGATCTGTATTGCTATTCGGAGCAACCAAATGAGCAGTTAAATGAATATTTCTTGAGGATATAGCCCAGACTTTCAACTGATGAATCCCTTCAACGCCCTCTAGCTTCAATAAATCATTTCTTAACGACTCAATATCAATCTCATCAGGAACTCCTTCAAGCAGAATATGAATACTTTGTTTTAATAAAATCCAAGTTCGAGGTAAGACCCAGAAGCCAATTAACACAGCGATTACGGTATCAACCCACATCCACTGGGTAAAATAAATAACTATTCCTCCGATAATCACGCCTATCGATCCTAGAGCATCACTAAGAACTTCTAAATATGCACCTTTTATATTTAGACTTCCTTCAGCACTAGCAGAAAGGATTTTCATTGAAATCAAATTTATGACCAAACCAATGACCGCGACAATCATCATTCCAACACTTTGAATTTCAGCAGGATTCGTAAAACGTTGATAAGCTTCATATACAATATATATTGCTACCACAAAAAGCATCACCGCATTAAACAGAGCCGCTAAAATTTCAAATCGCTGATAGCCAAAAGTTCTTTTATCATCTGCGGCTTTTTTACCAATTTTGATAGCGGCAAGAGCAATAGCTAAAGCGGCTACATCAGTAAACATATGAGCTGCATCAGATAACAAAGCCAAACTTTGGGTAATAAAAGCAGCGACAACTTCTACTATTAAAAAAGTAGTCGTTAAACCTAAGGCAACCATTAACTTCTTACTATTTTCTTCAGTAACAACCGCATGGCTATGATCATGATGTTCTGACATAAAATATTTTCCTTATTCTATTTATGATGAGCAGAGATATTGGATAACAGCCAATATCTCTGCTGTAAATCGACTAATCTATTGGATTAAGAAACTTTCTTTTCATTTATCCAACGATAAAGCACGGGTAACAGCACCAAAGTTAGTAATGTTGAAGAGATAATCCCGCCAATCACTACGGTTGCCAGTGGCCGTTGAACCTCAGCCCCTGTTCCGGTTGCCAGCGCCATTGGTACAAAACCCAGTGAAGCCACACAAGCTGTCATCAACACTGGTCTTAAGCGCAAAATAGCCCCTTGCCACACGGCTTTATGCACTGGATATTTGTCCCTTAATTCCTTAATAAAGGTCAGCATTACCAGTCCATTGAGGACTGCAACACCAGATAAGGCAATAAAGCCAATTCCAGCTGACATCGATAATGGAATATCCCTTAGCCAAAGGAACAGCACACCACCGGTCAAGGCAAAGGGTACCCCGGTAAAGACCAATAGACTTTCTTTGACATTGTGAAAGACCGCCATCAGTAAAATAAAGATAGTGATTAAAGCCAGTGGAATCACGATTTGCATCCGTGCTTTGGCTGAAGCCAAATTTTCAAACTGACCGCCATATTCTATCCAATAACCACTTGGCAAAGTGTATGCTTTGAGCTGTGTCTGTACATCAGAAACAAAAGACCCTAAATCACGCCCTTCAACATTCGTTGTAACCACAACTCGGCGTTTACCATTTTCTCGACTGACTTGGTTGATTCCTTCAATGGTCGAGACTTGCGCGACATCCGACAATAAAATACTGCCACCATTTGGAAGCTGAATAGGTAACTGGGAAACAGATGCGACACTACGGTCTTGCTCTCCAAGACGGATAACAAAATCAAAACGACGATCGCCTTCTAAAATCTCTCCCACGCTTTGTCCACCAATACTTGCAGCCACCACATCCTGAATAGATTTCACACTCAAGCCATACTGGGCAGCTAAAGCTTTATCAATCTCTACATTGAGTAAAGGCAGACCCGAAGTTTGTTCAACTTTCACCGCACTGCTACCTGCGACTTGCTGAATGATTTTCGCGATTTTTGCAGCCTCAGTATTCAAAACCTGCATGTCATCACCAAAAACCTTCACCCCCACATCACTGCGTATACCTGAAATCAGTTCATTAAAACGTAGCTCAATAGGCTGAGAAAACTCACTGTTATTGCCGGGAATTGTCGCAAGATAAGCTTCCATTCGGGTTCGAAGTGCATCTAGGCTTTCTTTTGAATCTGGCCATTCCTCACGTGGTTTCAGCATGATATAACCATCGGAAATATTCGGTGGCATCACATCTGTCGCCACTTCAGCAGTCCCGGTACGGGCAAATATAGCTTTAATTTCGGGAAAGTTTTTCAGTAAAAGCTTTTCGGTATTTTCCTGAATACGTAAAGACTCTTCCAAGCCTGTGCTTGGAGAACGTAATTGCTGTACCGCAAAATCACCTTCACTCAGCTGGGGTGCAAACTCACTGCCAATCTTCGTGCTGAGCAGACCCGTAATGACCAAGAGACAAATGGCAAAAGTTAAAACCACCGCTTTGTAATGATAGGCTCCATCCAATATCTGTTGATATCGGGTTTTGAGCCAGATCATCCAACGGCTTTCCGTTTCTTTGATCTCCCCTTTAACCCATAAAGCAACTGCAGCGGGCACAAAGGTGATCGATAAAATAATAGCTGCCACCAGTGCGAGAACAACGGTTAAAGCCATCGGATGAAATAGTTTTGCTTCTACACCACTTAAAGCAAAAATCGGCAAATACACCACCAAAATAATAAGCTGACCAAAAATAAGAGGACGACGTGCTTGGCGGGCAGCCAGAAAAACTTCCTTAAAGCGTTCACTTTGTGTGAGAGGTCGTTTTAACAGTTGCTGTGTATGGGCTAAACGCCGGATACAGTTTTCGACAATCACCACAGCACCATCGACAATGATGCCGAAATCGAGTGCACCTAAACTCATCAGATTGGCACTGATATTTTTCTGTGCCATCCCGGTTAAGGTAAACAGCATAGAGAGTGGAATGACACAGGCAGTAATCAAGGCAGCACGGATATTCCCTAAAAACAGGAACAGAATGATGATGACCAGGATTGCTCCCTCTACCAAGTTTTTCTGAACGGTTTTAATCGCCTTCTCAACCAAGGTAGTACGGTCGTACACCGTTTCAATCACTACCCCTTTAGGCAAACTATTCTGAATATCTTGAAGCTTGGCATCCACAGCTTTAGAAACAGTCCGGCTATTTCCACCCATCGCCATCATGGCAATCCCTAAAACGGTTTCTTTGCCGTTATAGGTTGCCCCACCGGTTCTTAAATCATGCCCAATAGAGACTTGCGCAATATCACCAACCCGAATTGGGCTGCCATTTGGGCTACCCAGCATGGTGTTCTCAATATCAGAAAGCCCATTGAATGTACCCGGTACACGTACCGTCAGTTGCTGACCATTGTCTTCAATATAACCTGCACCTCGGTTCTCATTATTTTGCGCTAAAGCCTGTTGCAGTTGTTCTAATGAGATATTCAGTTGCTGCATCCGGTTTAAATCGGGAGAGACCACATAGGTTTTTTCAAAACCACCAATACTGTTGACCTCTGCAACTCCCTTAACACGTTGCAGTTGAGGACGCACAATCCAGTCCTGAATCTCACGCAAATCCATCGGCGTGTATGCAGTTCCATCCGGCTTTTTCGCATTCGGATCTGCCTTCAGTACCCATTGATAAATCTCACCGAGACCCGTAGAAACGGGGGACATCGTCGGTGCGATTTGTGCAGGCAACTCAGATTGCGCCTCCTGTATCCGTTGGTTAATCTGCTGACGGGCCCAATAAATATCAGTCCCATCTTTAAAGACAATGGTGACTTGAGAGAGTCCATAACGGGATATGGAACGGGTAAGCTCCAGATCCGGAATGCCAGCCATGGCATTTTCAATGGGATAGGTAATCCGCTGTTCGACTTCAAGCGCAGTAAAACCCTTGGCTTGAGTATTAATCTGGACTTGGGTATTGGTAATATCGGGTACAGCATCAATCGGGAGTTTCTGATAGCTATACACCCCGACCGCAATCCAGGTACAGACAAAGAGCAACACCCAAATCGCATTTTGTATGGAAAACTGAATGATTCGTTCGAATAAACCTTCTGGTTTTGGCAGATCAGAATTAATGTTCATGGCCTGCCTCGTCTTTTTCTAATTCAGATTTCAACAAGAAACTGCCTTGAGCGATATACTTCTGCCCTTCAGTCAGCCCAGAAATCACTTCAAGCCATTGTCCATCACTTGAAGCCTGCCCCAATTGCACTTTCTGTGCTTTTAAGTGGACTTGACCTTTTTGTTCTGAATCTACGATGAAAATACTGTCTTCACCTTCAATACTTTGCAGCGCAGACTTTTGAATCCGAAGGGCTGATTTTGCTGTAGCTTCCGGAATCAACACTCTCACTAGCACATTAGAACGCAACTCAGTAGCTTGCGCATCGAGTTTTGCGCGCACCACCAGACGCCCTGTTTGTACATCTGCCTGAGAGGTTAAGCTTTGTACAGTAGCTTTATAGATTTGATCTGAATCATTCACTTTAAAGTCAATTTTTTGCCCGGCTTGCAGTTGACCTGAGAATTGATTCGGCAAATTAAACTCAAGCCATAAATCTTTCAGCTGTTCAATGACAAAGAGCTGATTAGCCAGTTGCACATTTTCACCGACCACAATATCTTTTTGACTGATCACCCCAGAGATCGGTGCTTTAATCAGAAAACGCCCATTGTTATTGCCACTTGCACCTAATGCATTTAAACGTGCTTGTGAGGACTGGACAGTAATCTGCGCTTGACGGTAGGCATTTTCGGCACGCTGGTAATCCTGTTTGGCAGAAATCCCCTGTGACCAGAGTTGCTGTTCGCGCTGGTAATCTTTACGGGCCAAATCCAGATTCACCTGTGCCATACGCAGATTTGCCTGTTGGTCGATCAGTTCAGGCACGATTAGTACAGCCAGCGTTTGTCCTTTTTGCACGCTCTGTCCTAAAGCCACATTGACCTGCTCGACATGACCACTAAAATTAGGCGATATATGCGCTTGTTGATCGGTATTCACCACCAATTTACCTGGCAGGGTTGTCAGCTTTTCAACCAATCCTGTGGATGCAACAGCAACTTTTAAACCTTGTTCAACCATTTGTTGGCTGGTCAGTTGTATTTCGCCTTCTTCAGCATGTCCTTCTTCAGAACTATCTTCATCAGAATGTTCGGCATTTCCCTCATCATGACCATGCCCCTCAGATTCAGTTTTTTTTGAACTTAACCAAATAACCAGACTGACCAAGACCGTAATCAGAATCAAAATTGCAATCATGAGAGACTGGGATATTTTTCCGTTTTGCTTGGCGTTCATTTTATCGTGCTCCCCCATTGATTAAATTTTGCGATGCTTCGACTGCCTTTTTATTCAGTTGTGTATAGGCATCCGAACGGCTAATTTCTTCATAACTTGTGCCAATACTGAGTGCCTCAGCTGCGAGGGCAGTTTGCCAAGCTTGACGTAGAATTTGTAATTGACCCAATCGAAGATTCTGCAGTTGGGTGGTTGCTTGTTGAACGTCGGTAATGGACAGTTTCCCTGCCTGAAACCCTTGTAAAGTACGGCTCTGAACTTTGGTCGCCAAAGTAACTTGTGCTGTTGTGGCATCGAACTGGCTACGTAAACCTTTGAGCTGATGCATGCTGTTGGCAATATTGAGTATTTGTTGCTTCAGCTCACGCTGCTGCTGTTGGTTCAGCAATATTTGCTGTTGCTGGACCATCGGGATCGCATATTGCTGGCGGTTGAAAATATTCAGTGGAATAGCCACGCCGATTGCCAAAGTCGTATCGTTGCTTTCATTAGGGGTTTTGCTACGTTTCATGCCTACATTTAAAGTCGGATTGGGACGTGCCTGAATTCTTAAATTTTCAATTTGATGATCCGATTGCTGAATGTTCAAGGCATAGAATTTTTCTAGCCACCCTTCAGCAATATACCGTTGCACAGTTTGGAGACTTTGCTCTGGCCAAGGGATAGCGGTTTTATTCAATTGAAGATGTGAAGATGTTTCTCCCCCCCACAAATTAGACAGCTGACGACCGGCAGCTTGTTTATTCAGCATCGCTTGCTGATAAAGTCGTTGGATTTCTAGCGCTTCAATTTGGGTACGCTCAAAATCAACCAGGGCAATACTGCCTGCCTGATAGCGTTTCTGGGCACTGTCCAGATTGGCTTTACTTGTTTTTAACTGTACTGAATAAGCAGACTGCTCAACCTCAGCAAGTGCAAATTGCGACCATGCAAATTTAACAATCAGTTGGCTTTGTGCCTTCCATAATTGCTGTTGCAATTGGATTTGTTGATTCGAGGTATTGGCAATCACCCGGTTCAGCTTACGCTGACCAAATAGATCTAGAGGTTGACTAACGCCAACATTGAATTCCTGTTCTTGACCTGAGCCAAAGCCAGACTGTTCTAAACTTATACTTGGATTCTGCCATAACCGACTTTGCTGAATATTCAATTCAGATATTTGCTGAACTTGTTGCCACAGCTTGTCTTGAGTCTGGTAACTTTGTACTTTTGCTAAAGCGGATTCAAAGCTGGTAACGTTTTCAGCATAGCTATATTGCATAGCCGCTGCACATATACAAGCAACCAAGCTATGACGCAAGAGTATAATTGATTGTGAAGACATGATTTTTCCCACTTATTTAAATAATAAAAGTGGTGGGAATGTTTTAGGCTACCCCACCATGAGCGGGGAAAATTCGGGAGGTGGGCTTTGTTGAAACAGGTCAGGAGCCTGATAGCTGTTTTTCCAATGAAATTGTGGATTCACTTTAACTTCAGAGCTTGGATGAAACACATCTACTTTTTCATTTTGTACAATCAAATGCGTCATCGATGGTAGATGATCTTGATGATCTTCACCGATTTCTAAATCGCTACTGAATGTTTTTATGTTTTCTGACTGTCCATTATGATCGTGTTGACGACTATCGCTGGCACACAAGGTATTTTGGTGATGACCAAAATGATAACTCTGCTGTGATTGAGGCTGTTGTTCATGGACACAAAAGGCCGCCGCCACATTCCAAAAGCTTTGGAACATGAACAATCCAACCAAGACTGTAATCCATGTAGTAGAACGCATCATCATAACAATCGAAAAATTTGTACCAAGTATAAGGCTTAGAGCCACTCCAAGGTCAAGCTTAATAAATTAAATTAAACATTCAATGAACACTGAATAGCCGGCACTTTTGCAAATTTACCTTGTCTCTATAAGCTCACATCAATTTCAGGTAAGAATAACAATAGATAGTGAACCGTACCGGGTTTGTCGGAGACTTTTTATTTAAGTTAGGCCACCGGTAATCCTCCCATAAATAACCGAAGTTAAAAGTAGAGGTACACATAAGTTAAAATTTTATAGAATTGCTTGAGTTCAAAATCTCTAATTAGCATGTATTGAAAACATGAATATTTATCTAAAAAGAGAACTATTTAACATCATGGCTGTTATACGCAATAAAAAAACCTGGGCACCAACCCAGGTCTAAAATTTAAAAAACAGATAAATATCAGTGCAATAAACTCATTTTTCTAATTTCGCATAACGTGTATTATGTTAATTTTAGAGAAACTACTAAATTATATTGGGTTGTAAATATTTGAAATTCCGTTAAGATATTTTGGATTAAATTCTATTCCTAGATAGCATTCGTGTTGACTCATCTCTCCAAAAAACTTTGGTTTTGTTTTCTTATGGTTTTTGCCATAGGATGGAGTAGTGTGTCTGTTGCATCAGTAAAGATAATGCATATCAATATGCAAACTGAAATGAGCCAAGATCATTGTTTAGATCAAGCACAGCAAGTCACTCAACATGGTATTAATCACGAAGTACAGACGAATACCGATTGCCATAATCATTTAGCTCTTAATCAGAATATAGATCACAAAAAGTGTCAGGAATGTTCTAGCTTATCCTGCCAGACACAGATCTCATGTCTTCATTCTTTGCAAAGCTCGCTAGATCCCCTAGATACCTTCTATTCTATAGATCAGCCTAATTTTTATTACCCCAACCAATATCTAAATGGGTATTGGCAAGAAATTTCACGTCCTCCTAAAACTTAACCATTTTTTTTAAAATTTATTTATTTTTCAAAAATTAAGGTTAAGTTATGTCTCATAAAATTAGTTCGTACCTATTAGCAGGTATTTGTTTTGCATCGTCGCCTTTGGTTTTTGCCGAAGTGCGTGAATATCAGCTTGTTATTGATGAAGCAGTGGTCAGCCCAACTGGAAAGCCTGTAAAGCGCATTACCGTAAATGGTCAATTTCCTGCGCCTTTGCTTGAGTTTGAAGAGGGTGATGAAGCCATCATTCGCGTGAAAAATAATTTAAAAAACCAAGATTCTTCTATTCATTGGCACGGACTGTTGTTGCCGGGCATTATGGATGGTGTACCGGGATTTAATGGTTTTAACGGTATTAAGCCTCAAAGCGAGTATGTTTATAAATTCAAGATTCGCCAAAGCGGGACTTATTGGTATCACGCTCATTCTAAAGGACAGGAACAGGACGGCTTATATGGTTCTTTTGTGATTTATCCAAAAGGTAAAACACCATTGGCAGCACATGAAAAAGCTGAACGTGACTATGTGGTGATGTTGTCAGATTTTCATGAAAAAACCAGTGATCAAATTCAGAAAGATCTTAAAATTTCAGCTGAATATTATCAAGATCAGCGTGAAACCTTGGGTGATGTTTGGAAGCAGGTTAAACGTGATGGCATAAAAGCGACATGGTCTGACCGCAAAATGTGGAATCAGATGCGTATGCTAAAAACCGACATGTCGGATGTTACAGGTTATACCTTCCTCATTAATGGCAAAACACCTGAACAAAATTGGACAGGAATGTTTAAACCGAATGAAAAAATTCGCCTACGTTTTGTGAATGCATCTGCGATGTCTTTCTACGATGTCCGTATTCCTAACTTGAAAATGACTGTGGTCAGTGCTGATGGTCAGCCTGTAAAACCTGTTGCTGTGGATGAGTTTCGTATTGGCACAGCTGAAACTTATGATGTGATTGTGGAGCCAAAAGGCGGACATTATCAAATTGAAGCTGAGTCAATTGACCGTTCAGGCTATGCGATTGGTACACTGCACAATGAACTAAATCCTATGACACATGGCATTCATATGCCTGCACCACGTCCACGCTCACTTTTGACCATGGAAGATATGGGACATGGTGGTGGTGATCATGCAGGAATGGATCATTCGAAAATGAACCACGGCAATATGCAAGGCATGGATCACTCGAAAATGGATCATTCAAAAATGAACCATGGCGATATGCAAGGCATGGATCACTCGAAAATGGATCATTCAAAAATGAACCATGGCGATATGCAAGGCATGGATCACTCGAAAATGGATCATTCACAGCATGGCACAGCAAAACCACAAGAAAATGATCAAGTGGTTTATGGTTGGGCAAATGCATCTACACCTGCGGGCAATAAAGCCTTGCAATATAGTGATTTAAAATCTTTAGAACCGCAAAAAGATACTCGTGAAGCTAGCAGTGAATTAGTAGTGCGTTTGGGCGGTACTATGGAGCGTTATATTTGGACGATTAACGGTAAAAAATTCAGCGATGCTGAGCCATTAAAAGTGAAGTATGGCGAGCGTATCCGTATCAAATTTATTAATGACAGTATGATGGCGCACCCCATGCATTTACATGGCATGTTTATGCAGTTGGAGAATGGTCAAGAGTCGGTAGATATGCCGAATAAACACACATTGATTGTACCACCGGGTAAAACAGTCACTGCTTTATTAACTGCGGATGAGTTGGGCGAATGGGCAATCCATTGTCATTTGTTGTATCACATGAGTGCAGGAATGATGAACAAGTTGATCGTGGCAAATGTTAGCGATGAACAAGTGTCTACAACGCCAATTCAAGGTACAAATTCGACTCAAACTCACCAAGTAACTGAGCAAAAAGGAGCTGGACATGCACATCACTAATTTTGTATTTAAAGCGTTTTTTTCTGTTGCGGTATTGAGTTTAACAAGCTTAAGTTTGGCGCACGAAGGGCATCATTCAACTGCTCAGACTGATGGAAAAAATGTACCATCAATGAATCATCAAGCGATGTCTGAGATGGATCATTCACAGCATTCTCCACAAGAGCATGCACAACACATGCAGATGATGGGGAAAATGAATCATGCTGCACATTCAGCACCGATGAACCATCAACATGCAGGTCATCAGCCAATGCATCACAAATCAACAGAGAAACAGCAAGATCAAAAAGTACAGAAAGGAGATCAACATGCGCACCATTAATCTTTTTTCTAAAACTGTTTTAGCAAGCTCTTTGTTGATGGTCAGTGCAGTGAGTTTGGCACATAATGGTGAAGATCATAGTGCGCCTGAAAAAATGACAGTTGCTACATCTTCTAGTCAAAATCAGCCGATGCAAATGGATCGCTCTCAAATGAACCATAGCCAAATGAATCAGGCACAACATCAGGCAACATCTACGGTTAATCATTTACATCATGTACCAGATGCGAATGCTCAGCAGAGTTCGCATTATGATCATCGCTCAGAACACGGTGCGCAAATTTATGCGATTACGACAGTGGACAATAAGTGGCTTGTCAATGAAGATGGCACAGGTGATTTAAAGTCAGAGTTTGAAACCCGTATTGGCACAGATGAAAATAAGCTTTTTATTAAAATTCATGCCGATAAAGAAGAATCGCATGATGCACATTATGATGCCAAACTTTTATATAGCCGTATGATTTCAGACTTTTGGGATGCACAGATTGGTGCACGTTATCGTAGTGAAAAAGTTGAACTCAATGATCATCGCAAAGACACCGAAGAAAATGTTGATGCGGTGATTGGCTTACATGGTATGGCGCCATATTTCTTTGAAACTGATGCTTATCTCTATGCGGGAGAAGACAATTATGCGGGCTTTAGCCTAGAAACGGAACGTGATTTTCTGATTACGCAAAAGTTGATTATTCAACCTTATTTAGAGTTGGATGCTATCTTTAGTGATGACTCTAAATATGCGAAAAAAACTGGTTTAAGCAGTGCAACCGCAGGGTTTGAAACTCGCTATGAAATCAGTAAAAAGATCATGCCTTATATCGACATTGCCTATGAGTATTCAAAAGGTAATGATGAAACGTCGTGGCAAATAGAATCAAACTCTGAGAAAGGTTGGTTATATGGAGCTGGTGTTAGATTTAGATTTTAATTAATTTAATGATTACTAAATAGCTTTATTTAAATAAAACTCTAGCTTAATGTGGCCGGAAGCAAAATGTTAACTTATTTTGCTTCCTTCCATTTAACATAATGGCTGTTATACGAAACGAGAGTGTTAGAACCCATTTAAAGTGTCTATATTCTCACCAATAAAAATGTCCGGTTTCTCCGAGGTAAAATATGACTTTTGAACAAAAATAAGCCATTGTTTATTCTTTTTATTTCCAACAAAATTCCAGAACTCATCTACTTCGAGAGATTCATAATGACTTTGCTGAGGCTGAATTTCATAGGTTGATTCAGTTAAAGTACGTAAAACTTTACCGATACTGATGCGCTCAACTTCAGCAATATCTCGTATACCGCTGCCTCTGACCATCAACTGTAATATTTTACGAGTAATACCTGACTTACATCCTAGATAGCTCAGTGCATGATCACCAATAAACTGACGTTTACAGTCTTTGCACTGATAGTTTTGTTTCCCATCTACTTTGATACCATTTTTCTTTATACTATCACTGAGGCAGGTTGGACATTTGATTGCTAGAGTTATTTGCATTTCTCTATTTTATCAAAATCCAATCGGCTTTTTCTTCAGCATACTTTTTGAAACACTACCGAGGAGATTATTTATGACATTTAATAACAATGAAAATACACGTGTGTGGTTTATTACAGGTGCAAGCAGTGGACTAGGATACGAATTCACAAAAAAAGCATTGGAGTCAGGAGAGAAGGTTGTTGGTGTTGCTAGAAATATTGAAAAACTGAATGAGTTAAAATGCCAGTTTGAAGGAATGTTACTTCCTTTAAGTCTTGATGTTACTGATAGAAGTGCTGTTTCGACTACAGTGGAAACTGCCATTAAACATTTTGGAAGACTCGATATTGTCATTAACAATGCAGGGAATATGGTAATGGGAATGATTGAAGAATTTAGTGAAGATGAAGTTAGAAGCCAAATGGAAACTAATTTCTTCGGTACAGTATGGGTAAGTCAAGCTGTTATGCCGTACTTGCGGGCACAAGAATCAGGTCATATTATCCAGATATCTAGTATTGGTGGACTGATTAGTGGTCCAATGTCGGGAATCTATAGCGCTAGTAAATTTGCTTTAGAAGGATTTAGCGAGGCTTTAGCACAAGAAGCTGCACATTTTGGTATAAAAGTATCTATCGTAGAACCTGGAGGTTACTGGACGAATCTATACTTAAAAATGAGTTTTACTACACAGAAAAAAGAGTATGATTCATTACGTGAAAAGTTGGCCCAACAATATTCAAACGAATCGGTGGATAGTGATCCTAAGTTAGCCGCCGAAGCTATAATGAAACTGGTTAATAGTGAGAATCCGCCTCTCCGATTAGTTCTGGGAAGCCTTGTATATGATTTAGCTGTTGAAAATGCAGAAAAACGTATATTTACATGGAAAGAGTGGGAATCAGTCAGTCGTTCTTCGGAACATGGGATTCCTGCACCAGAAGGATACGGAATAATTGAGGAATAGAAACCCTAAGAAATAAACTCTCTAAACTACAAAAACTAATTAATGATTTAATATGTTTATTAACTTAATCGCTAGAAAGGGAGGCGATTGTATGGAATTGATAAAAATGAGAGGAATAGAAAAATATTTTGGAGGCAAGCTTCTTTTTACTTTTGATAAATTAACTGTTTTTAAGAACGATATTATTGGTGTAGTCGGGTTAAACGGAAGTGGAAAAACGACGTTGTTGGAGATCATTAACAATGATATAGCTCCTGACAAGGGAAATGTTGAGGTTAAGGGAGATATCTCTTATTATAAACAATTCGGTCAATACCACGAATCAGTAGATTCTTGGCAATTGAAAGAATTTCGCTCCAGCTCAACAATATCTGAAGGTTGGTTCAGTGGTGGGGAAAAAACTCGTTTACGTTTAGCTGAGACTTTTTCTAAGAGTAGTTCAATACTTTTACTAGATGAACCAACAGCGAATTTAGATACTAAAGGGATTCAATTGCTAAAGCGAAATTTAGGAAAATATAACACAATGATGATTATTAGCCACGATACAAATTTATTAGATGAATTGTGTAATCGAATTATTGAGATTGACAACAATACCATTAACTGTTTTGACGGGAATTATACTGCATATAAACAGCAGAAGGAACATCAAATTCACACTGAGAAAAGAGAATATGAAAATTATCAAGCAAAGAAAAAGCAACTAGAGGAAGCTTATTTGCAGAAAAAAAGGCAAGCTGAAGCGATAACAGATAAGCCAAGGAATATGAGTAATTCTGAAATTAGAGCTAGAAGTTTCATATCTACTTACAAGTCTTTTGGAGGGCGACAAAAAGCAATAGCAAAGCAAGCAAAAGCCGTGCAATCACGAATAGAGCAGTTAGATGTAAAAGAACAAGTCGAAGAACAGGCAAATATTCGAATTAATTTTGAGCTAACAAATCCCCCGAAAAATAAAATATTAATTCGTGGTGAAGAAGTAACTTTTGGATATGATAATCATTTGATTTTTAATCATGCCTCTTTTGAAATCCGAAACAAACAAAAAGTTGCTGTATTGGGGGATAATGGAAGTGGTAAATCTACTCTTTTTTCTTTAATCAGAAATAAGTATGAAGGGATCTATGCTGTACCGAAATTAAAAATTGGTTATCTGTACCAAGAGTTTGAAAATTTGCAGCCAGATAAAACTTTACTGGAGTCTGTCTTGTCTGACAGTGTACAAGAAAATCAGGTGGTGTTTCAAAAAGTATGCTGACATTAAATGAAGCCATTATTGATGTAAAAAAAGGTTAAGTCGAAAGCTTTAAAATGGTTTTCAATCTTTTTTGGGCACTGTTGCAAATAGAGATTTGAGTCGATGATGTTCCCTTTAAAAAGTGCTTAGAGACCGAAAACCCTGTTGATTAGACACACTTCACCCTGAGGCTGACCATAATAAAATGACGATGCTTGTCCTTTACGTAGTGCACGCATGACTTCAATACCTTTAATTGTGGCATAAGCAGTCTTCATAGATTTGAATCCTAATGTGGCCCTGATGATTCGCTTTAACTTACCATGATCACATTCAATGACATTATTTTTATACTTAATCTGCCTGTGCTCAATATCTACTGGACATTTTCCTTCTCGCTTTAACCGTGATAAAGCATGGCCATAGGTCGCTGCTTTATCTGTATTGATGACCCGTGGAATTTGCCATTTTTTCACCGTATTGAAGATCTTTCCTAAAAAACAATAGGCTGATTTACTGTTCCGTCTAGCGGAAAGGTAAAAGTCAATCGTATGACCACGTTGATCAACTGCACGATACAGGTAAGTCCATCGCCCCTTCACTTTGATATAAGTCTCATCCATATGCCATGAATGTAAATCTGTAGGGTTACGCCAATACCAGCGTAACCGTTTTTCCATTTCTGGAGCATAACGCTGAACCCAACGATAAATTGTACTGTGATCCACATTTATGCCTCGTTCAGCGAGCATTTCTTGAAGTTCACGATAGCTGATGCCATATTTACAATACCAACGAACAGCCCAAAGAATGATTTCACCTTGAAAGTGCCGACCGTGGAAGGGATTCATCTGCTGTATCTCGAAATAAATAAGATATTTAGCTTATCATGTCAGCCTATTTGCAACAGTGCCTTTTTAGGTGGTTCCGCTAGGGTATACTGAAAATAAACTTGTCCTGTACCTGATTCCAGTAAAACACTCTCCGAAAATATCGAGACGATTCACGGTTGGTTACAGATAGTTTGGGTGTTATTTTTATCTCTATGCTTGATAGGCTTTATGAGCTTACCACAAATAATTTTTCATTCGGTCAGTCCTCGCTTTCATCCGACCAATTTTGACTCAACTCACTCACCAAACGACTCTCATCGCATTTAAAATCAATATAGTGATAGGTATTGGCAGGCAATAGCCAATCCTGCCCTGTCAGTGGACATTTTTGTTCCATATCTTCTGCCTGTGTCCAATCACGGTAATTCATTAGAAAATAATAGGTGGGTACACCTGTGCTTTGTTCAATGATACGGCACAATTCTCGACCTATTTTGCTATGCTCAGAATTGGGATTTTGCATTTGCTCTAAGGCAAAGGCTTCACTTACTGGTTGAGAACCAAGCCACAAACGATATAACGCTTCAGCCTGACGATACCATGACCACACATTATCATAACAAGGGTGATCAGGTTGGGTATATGGGATTTTATATAGAGGAATACCTTGTAAGGTTACTCCATCTAGTAAAGGCGAACTCCAGCCCCAACGCAACATGTAAAATTCAGATTGCGTTGGTACGGCATAACGGGGAAGAGGATAGTCATGGTCTTCTCCGATATACAAGGTTTGAATGGGTTTACCTGCTAACTGTTCGATTTTATTGTGCATTTCTTGGGCATAGCTGTTCATATTTTTACGGTCAAGGGCATCCATTTCAGGACACACCACAGTCACGCGAGTAATATCATTTTGGCTAACAGCTAAATGATGGTTACGGGGTAATATTTGTCCGTTGCCTTCTAAATTTCCTAAATAACAAAATACATCATGGTCGTGGCTATCATCATCTTCAGCGATACCTGTATATTGGGGTATGATAATATCAAAGGCGTGCATTTTTATATCTCATGCTTAATTTATATTAAATATATTTGGGGATGTTGCTGTTGAAATTGGTTAAAGTGCTGTCTTGTAGTGTCAATTTAACCTATACCGTCAATGCCGTACACTCTAAATATTAATAATACTTAAACTACTTGATATTATAACTATAATTTTTCTTATCATATTTACCGAAATAAGGAACAGCTACATCCTTATGCACTGTATTATTACTATCAGTATATGTAATTACTATAGAGTCTTCGGTGTCAGAATATTTTATAGGATACTTAAATGATTGATTAGGAGATAAATTACCTATATTTTCTGATTTATTAGTGGTTTTATAAGTTAAATTAACCTTAGTTATATCTTCGGAGGTTTTGTTATTTATAATTAGCATCCCTTCTGATTCACTTTGACTGGAACAAGCCACAGTAATTAATGCACTTAAGCTAATTACATACAGTTTTCTTATTGAGATCTTCACGAGCCAAACCTTTAGTTATTTTATTTAATACAAAATAATTCTATGCAAGAAATGCCACTCTCAACTTCTTAAGCCTATTGGAATGGCTGTATTACAAGAATTGTAAGTTTAATATTGAAAGTCTAACCTTCGTAAAATAAATGATTTAGCGAAAAAAAGTTGAGAGTTAAGCATAAAATGGAATCTTATTTTTCACCAAAGGAATTAGAAGATGTTAAAGAACCATTAGTTATAACTTTCATTTTGAGACTACCCTAAATTCTGTGTAACTATCTAGTTTTCTAAAATACTTCTTAAATTTTGTCAAAATGGCTTTATTAGCTCGAAAAACTAACTTTCTATACACCATGAAGTACACCGCGACTACCTAAATAACTCAATATACCAATATCATTAGCCTACAGCCTAAGGTTCTAGTCCTCACTAGGGTACCGAAGCAGTGAAATTGGTTTGCCATAGGCATACTAATCAGAGTATGAAAAAGAAACTCCTCTCTCTGCAAATTCTTGATTGAAAACACTAAGAACCTTCATACTAAAAGTATAATAAATAAGTACTAGCCTTTCTATTATGGTGATGTCGTTCATATTCCAAGATATTCTCCGATCATCTAATAACCCCTCCCAACTAGGATCGTTTATTTTAGGTATAGATTGACTGCCGTAAGAAGGTATTTGATCAACTAAATGACGCATATCATCGAGTTTTTGATTTGATAGGGGTTACCCCAGAATTTGGAGAAAATAGTACGACAAGGAATTTTGTCGACTAATTAATTTATTAAAATCAAAGATTTATATTTTTATGCTTTGCCTGTCTGCTAGAGATTGGCAACATGCAATTTAATTGAAAGATTTTTAACGAAGTTCTTAAATAACAACTACATAGAAGTAAATAAATGTACTTACCGCCCTATAATTTCCGTTTTCTGTGCTGACCCCTAATATAGCAGTTTTTCACTGAATAGAACTCAGATAACTTATCATTTGGTGATAGTCAGAAGCCTTTATTCCCTTAAAATAATTTTTGTTTTTGATATCAAGGACTACTTCTACCACAACCTGTAAACAGCGAATAAAAATCTTAAAATTTAAACCCTAATTTCGATAAGAAGGGTAAATATACTTTCTGCTTTTCACTATCTAATAATGCTTCAGCAATTTGTTCAGCAAACACATCGTAACTTCGACCTGCTTGCCCTTGTGCCAAATACGATGCCTCATGTAATTGAGATATTTTTTTAGCGAAGGCAAAGCGTTGATTATCGGTCATGGTTATAAACATATCTACTGTATGTGGATCACGCTCTGTCTTTTCAGCTTTTACCGTTTTGGGCTTGGTTCTTTGTTTAAATTTAAAGGTAAATCCTGTAATAGTGCGACCTTGCTTGTGTTGCTCATATTCAGCAATAATATCCGTGTGTTCGTTAATTTGACGGCACTGTTGCAAATAGAGATTTGAGTCGATGATGTTCCCTTTAAAAAGTGCTTAGAGACCGAAAACCCTGTTGATTAGACACACTTCACCCTGAGGCTGACCATAATAAAATGACGATGCTTGTCCTTTACGTAGTGCACGCATGACTTCAATACCTTTAATTGTGGCATAAGCAGTCTTCATAGATTTGAATCCTAATGTGGCCCTGATGATTCGCTTTAACTTACCATGATCACATTCAATGACATTATTTTTATACTTAATCTGCCTGTGCTCAATATCTACTGGACATTTTCCTTCTCGCTTTAACCGTGATAAAGCATGGCCATAGGTCGCTGCTTTATCTGTATTGATGACCCGTGGAATTTGCCATTTTTTCACCGTATTGAAGATCTTTCCTAAAAAACAATAGGCTGATTTACTGTTCCGTCTAGCGGAAAGGTAAAAGTCAATCGTATGACCACGTTGATCAACTGCACGATACAGGTAAGTCCATCGCCCCTTCACTTTGATATAAGTCTCATCCATATGCCATGAATGTAAATCTGTAGGGTTACGCCAATACCAGCGTAACCGTTTTTCCATTTCTGGAGCATAACGCTGAACCCAACGATAAATTGTACTGTGATCCACATTTATGCCTCGTTCAGCGAGCATTTCTTGAAGTTCACGATAGCTGATGCCATATTTACAATACCAACGAACAGCCCAAAGAATGATTTCACCTTGAAAGTGCCGACCGTGGAAGGGATTCATCTGCTGTATCTCGAAATAAATAAGATATTTAGCTTATCATGTCAGCCTATTTGCAACAGTGCCCTATAAAAAGGGAGCTTTAGAGACTGTAAATAAAACTGTATTTACACAGAATTATTTACACCCTCGTGTGACAGTGCCGCCCTAAATTAAATAACAAATTTTTTCTATCTTTACTCTTGAATTGTCATTTAGATCAGGATAACTACAATAATTCTCTGATCCCCCAAATCTCTCAAGTTTTTCTAATATTTTCCTGTACATACCTCCCTTTTAAGCGTATCTAGATTTGTATTTGGAATTATATATTCTTCTTTTGTAGGTTCCATAGCTATTGGATCACCTGTTACTTCTTTGTACATAACTCCTCCTAGTCTTCGGAATTTTTCTTGTTCGCAATCTATCTCATATAGAACTGTTGACCTATTCTTCTCCTCTTTAAACTCGGTTTCTACCCAAGCTCTTGTTATTTTGGGATTCTTTGTACTATTTAATTTTATAATTTTAGATTGATAATTTGCATTATCTATAATTATTTTTGCAAATATATTTTGAGCATTAAGAACCATTACGCTGATTAATGTAATTTTTAATAGTCTTTTCACCTACTTAGTCTCTTTAAAGCTAATTTCCAGAAATATACTTATATTATTTCTGTTGTTCAATTTATTTTTTAATTTAATAATTTTAAATGGGTTAAATGGGTAAGGACACACAAATGGGAAAAACTCCCTGTTGCTATACGAGATCAATTTAAGAAGTAACTAGCCAAAGTCATAGAGCAGCCACATATTCCAAAGAATATGCTGAGAGGCAATCTTGCAGGTTGCTATAAAATTAAATTATTAAAAGCTGGTGTCAGACTTGTCTATCAATTTAAAGATGATCAGGTAGTTATCTTGCTCATCACAGTCGGGAAACGAGCTGATAGCATAGTTTATGACGAAGCTAAAAAGCGTATTAAAGACTAAAAATGGGAGCTTATAGCTCCCATTTTGAATGGGTTCTAACATTTTGACTTTGCATAGCACCTATTATATTAATTTTAGGAATACTTAAGTTTAGTTAAGAACAATAGTCTTGTTTAAATCTTGAATAAGGAACATTTCTACGTTGTGTTAGATCTTTCCCTTTTAAATCATTGGCTAATTTATCTGATAATTCTTCACTAGATTTTATTTTGTTTGGAACCCATGAATAAGCATGTCTAGGTAAAATTTCAAAAAGATTAGTCATACCAGGTACATAAGAATACTTAAATTGAGTATAAACTTGATCATAGAATCCCTTACAGATTCTATCATTTTCTTTTGAAACTAAATTTCTATTCATAGATGTTGAGAAGTCATATAAGCTCCCATTTTTGTATTCATAATCATATTTTTTCCCAGTTTTAGGACTTTGGCTTGATGTTATTTTTATACCTGAATTAAGCTCTGAAATAGTAATATCTAATGACTCTTTGAATTCAATAGTTTCAGATTTAATTAATTTTGCTAGATCGTTAAACTCATATATAAAATAATGGCTTTCTGGGCTACTCATACCAAACCATGCGCCACATGTACTTGTTACAACATAAGTATTCTGCTGTTGCTTATATATCTTTTCTAAGATTTCACATTGTGGGTCGATCTCACTAATAAAACCAGCATTTCTATTATTGTTCTCAATAGAAAATGGATACTGTTTTACATATAACTCACTGTATTTATTTGTTATTTTATATAAACCAATATTTTCTGGATAACCTTCATTATTTTTTATAAATTTGAATGGCTTAACTTCAATGGCATACGCAACACTACCAGCCATTATGAGAATATTTAGTAGAAATATTTTAGAAAGAGGACTTTTCACTTTAAATACCTTATAAGTTTAAATTATAAAGTAATTTTAGCTACTAATTAAAAAAAAAGGTGAAATATTCAATTATTAATTGTCCATTTAACATAATGGATATTATACGAAGTACACTTGTAACTCCAAAATAGAAATGTCCGGTTTCTCCAAAGTAAAAATGTCCGCTTTTAGAATATGCGCTGTTGCAATTTTCTTAGCGGACGGTTTGATATGTTGGTGTCTATGTCGGATAAAGAACTTAA
>NZ_VOZB01000019.1:0-29842 GCF_013420005.1 Acinetobacter sp. YH12040 | reverse complement strand
CCTATTTAAGTGATGTGCTGAAAAGGTTGCCGACACATAAAGTGACTCAGATTGAAGAATTACTGCCACATCGCTGGAAATCCAACTCAAATTAAAAAATAGGCATGGGGTTCAGCGGACGCTTACAAAGTTTCTTAAAGTTAAGCGCTACCTTGTATATGTAGGGCCAATGAAGTGGACTTACCTTTGTCCTGTTTCGAGTAGTAATTGGTAAGTGTGTAATATACAAAAAACAATGCAGTAGTGTGATGTTTGGAGCCGCCTTTTAGCTTTTTAAAAGGCGGTTTTTTATGCTTGGTAAATTTCACATAACACATAAAAATAAAGGTTGCACTAAGTATAGTTTAGCCCTTTCTTTAAACAATAGTTGAAGCTGATTATAAATTTAAATCAGCTACTTTTATTATGTCTCAATTGAATGTAGTGCTAAAAGAAAAAAGCAGTAAATACGAATAACAGGCTAGTT
The DNA here is from genome assembly GCF_013420005.1 of Acinetobacter sp. YH12040. Taxonomy (NCBI): domain Bacteria; kingdom Pseudomonadati; phylum Pseudomonadota; class Gammaproteobacteria; order Moraxellales; family Moraxellaceae; genus Acinetobacter; species Acinetobacter sp. YH12040. The sequence goes on along the minus strand of NZ_VOZB01000019.1, from coordinate 29,376 downwards.
GAAAGATATGCAATAACAGATAAACAAAAACCGATGGCGTGATACTGAGTTAAAAACCAGTCCCATTTGATCAGCTTTTTTAAAGTTTTGGTGCAGATGCCAGAAGACTTTACTGCAAATGGATAATTGGCTCAGCAAATCGCTGTAAACCCACCAAAATTTCCATTCGAAATTATGCTTTGCCTAAATGCCATTATCAATTGTCGAAATGACCAATAGACATTCATCACAAGAGGGTTATACTGAATCTACCATTTCTAAAAACACATGGAGAACAAAAATGGTTACTGCTGGTCAAAAACCCGGAACAGGCTTCTATTTTTGTGTTCAATGCGGACACCGCGTCTACTTAGAAATTGGTACTGATCGTTTACCACCGTGTACCAAATGCCAAGGCAATCAATTTAACAATAAGAATGCCTAAGCTGCAAAACACTAACAGTTATCCGCTGTTTAGAAAGAAAAGCCCTATCACTCGATAGGGCTTTTTGATAACGTATAACACAGCATAAATAAAAACAAATTGCACATTTAACTGTTCGGAGAAGCCCATGGAAACAATATTAGGACTGTGTATTGGTATTGGCTTAAGTGCTGCCTGTGGCTTCCGTGTCTTTGTACCTTTATTGGTGATGAGTGTTGCTTCCATTTTAGGATTATTCGAACCAATGAAAGGATTCGAATGGTTGTCTATGCCTGCGGTTTGTATTGGCTTAGCAATTGCGACGGTTTGTGAAATCGCCGCATACTATATTCCTTGGGTAGATAATGCCCTCGACACCATTTCAACACCTGCAGCCATGATTGCAGGGACCATCGCTACAATGGCAGTAAGCTCAGGTGAAATGTCACAGTTTGCCAGTTGGGCGGCAGCAATTATCGTGGGTGGTGGTACAGCAACAGCAGTGCAAATGAGTACCGTCGCTGCACGTGGCGTATCTACCGCAACCACAGGTGGTGTTGCAAATCCAATCTTATCTACAGGGGAATGGATTGGTGCTGCAGTCTTGTCAGTATTGGCCTTTTTAGTCCCATTTTTCGTGGTGATCTTAGTGATTGCAATCGTGATCTGGTTGGTTCGCCGCATACGCCAAAAACGAACTGTACAGGTCGATACCCCTTTATAAACCAATCAATATTTCACTCTAAAATGAATCCATCTTTTAGAGTGGGTGATCTGCGTTTTGTTTAATAAATATAAAATTAAAAATCAGAAACTGAGTATTAGCAAAGTTTGATAAAGATTATAAAAATTATAAGAAGCGCTACTGATACACAGACCATCATACAGTTAGAGACAGTACTTTCGGTTGTCTGATTTGGACGCCGTATTTGTTGATGTCAGTTCGAGTGAAAAATACCTTTACTCAACATTCCAAGCACTTGGCTTAAGCGCAAAAAATGCAATCGAGCAATCGCACCTATCCGTCCTAAAAGAGCACATCATTATGCGTTTAAGTCATCCAAGAGACGCCTAAAAAAATCTTTAAATTCGATTGATTTTTGAACAATAAAGGCATAATTTTAATATGTGATTATAAATCACATAATTTTTATATGGATTTATTAATCTTTTGAATTTTATAAAAAATAAAGAGGGGAATGGTAGATGATTAAATTTATAGTCGATGAAAATGCCTTATCGAATGGCTCACATTTAATTCACAATGGCACGCAAGGATGCGTAGATATGCCGCAATTTGACCAGCAAATATTGATTGGTTATTTTGCCAATTTCGAACTCGCTTATAAGCGTGCACGTATGAGCTGGCCAACAGAAAAAGTTGTTGGTTGCGATAAATGCTGTAGTCAAAGCTAGAAATTCAACATGCATTAACCTTGAAATAACGCTGTATATCCAAGAAAAATGGCGCAGAAATTGCTAACTAAAACAGGTAATCGCGTTATTTATAGGATATGCAGCATGACCACAGAAACCATCCGTTCTACAAAATATCCAGCACAGGCACATGCCTATGCAGCATGGCCTTTGATCCTGATCATCATTGGTGGTGCGATTGGACTGGTATATGCTGTGATTGCTTATTTGATCAATCTCAAAATATATGCATCAGACCTCAGCCGAATGAATAAAATTCTGGCCAATTTACTCTGTGGTATGGCAGCATGTAGTGGTTGGTGGTTTAGCGCACAGTGGGTGCAAAGTTATTTAGCTCATTGACCAACACCACGTTGAAAAGATCAACCCTAATATCTGCAGAACATGGATAGGCTTAGATGTCTACTCAAAGGGCGGAGTTTTGTATGAAGTTAAGGGATGAATGTTCAGCGGCGATATATTTTTAAATTTGACGCTGTGCTTGGACGTTTTGTCTGTTGTAAAAGAAAATTTTCTTATAATTGGGTAAATCTGCAGATAAAAAATGCTGAAATGAGCTGAAAAGATAAAATATCCTGCTAAACCTAAAATGGCTGAAAAAATTTGCTGAATTTGTAGAAAATTAGAAAAACTTAGGAAATTAATCCCGATCCTCTTTGGTTAAAGTATATCTCAAGGGTGTGATAGAGATTGAAAAGAGTAGCATGCTGTCAGTGGTGCAAAACACGCGTACAGTACTCACCCAAAAGGTCTCGATTCAGCTTAGGACGCTATAAACCAGAAGTTTATAGGCTATAAGATCATGACTTACAAAGTGATGATAGTTGAAGTAAACAATATTGTTTTCTCTTATACCACCCCAAAAATTTAAGCCAAAATAAAAAAGAATAATGAATCATTACTCCTTTAATCCGCATAAAACAAACCACACCAGTTTAATCACCATAAGCTTAAAGATCATCAGGCATCTCCCGTAAAAATAGTCCTAAGCCAAGTGTTAAATCTGAACGAATTTCATTTTCATCACATTTTCATCGCATTGAATAGCCTCTGTACTTTTTGCTACTTTTTTCAAGCACACCTCAATTTTCAAATCTCGCTGTGGTATGCATTATTGACTCTTAATCTAGTTGGAGAACTCATTTCAATACAAGTTCTCATTGGTTAAAAGTCCTGTCTAGAATTCAAATGATCCCGATGGTTTGAGTGCTAAGCTATGGCGAAAATTCTCGGGAAAAGTCATTTATAAGATGGAAAAAATGCTAAAACATGATGCAAGAAGAAAATATTTTCAATATATCTTTAAATGTGAAAAATATTTTTAAAATAAGCCAAAAACAGTGATTTTCAGGGAAACAATCCCTCATCGATACCACTACTATATATCTCAAGGGTGTGATAGAGATTGAAAAGAGTAGTATGCTGTCAGTGGTGCAAAACACGTGTACAGTACTCACCCAAAAGGTCTCGATTCAGCTTAGGACGCTATAAACCAGAAGTTTATAGGCTATAAGATCATGACTTACAAAGTGATGATAGTTGAAGTAAACAATACTGTTTTCTCTTACACCCTAAAAAATTTTTAAGAATTCAATCGAATAATAAATCCTTCCATCTTTTTCAAAATTCCAAACTTCGCATTCATTCCAGACAAACTTTGATCATTGCTGATGTAATGAATATCACGCAGAACAACTCAAACTTAATCTAAGCTTCGGATTGTCCTTTTTCACAAAGTTGTTATGCTTAACTATCTAAATTTTAAATAATTTTGATATGGGTTATCTGAATCAATTGATACAGGATTGTCTGCAGGCACAGCAGACTAAAGCTGAGCGTATATTTGAGTTTTCAAGTTTTGATGATCTTGCTCTACACGCACATTATATTTATGTGATAGAGCAGGTTGGTGGCGATATACAGCAGACATATCAGGACTATGCTGCATTTAAGGCATTGAAAACCCATGCCTGTGCCAAGTTAAATCAACCCAATCACATTCTGTATGTCGGATCATCACGGACAGGTATAAAGAATCGTTTAAAACAACATTTAGGTTTTGGGCCTAAACGAACCTATGCCTTGCATTTATCGCAGTGGTTTCAGGGCAAATATCGCATCACACTACATCAGTATCCTTTAACCACGAGTGCAAGCATCTTACAGTTACTGGAGGATGATTTGTCTCATTCATTAGCACCAGCCTTTGGTAAATTGGGGACCAATAATCGTTAGGGTTAGACCTGATCGGTTAAAGTCGATTGACAGCGAATTAGTCAGTTGTTATTTTGCCGACATTCTCCCAGTACACAGTCTGTCCATGCCTTTAGATCCCAACTTTGTCTATGCGCCGCCTCAAGGTCCTCTACGTATTTTGTATGAAGATGCAGACTTGGTTGTCATCGAAAAACCAGCGGAATTGCTGTCGGTTCCGGGACGTTTGCCTGAGCATCATGACAGTGCCTATCTTCGAGTTTTGCAACAGTATCCGGCGGCAAAGATTACCCATCGTTTAGACATGGCAACATCAGGCATTTTGATGTTTGCGAAACACCGCGATGCAGAAGTGGCGGTGAGTAAAATGTTCCAAGCGCGAACGGTTCAAAAGCAATATGTGGCTTTGGTTCAGGGCAAACTTGAAGGTGAGGGCAGTGTTGAAGTGCCCCTCATTACGGACTGGGAAAATCGCCCACGACAGATGGTGCATTTTGAATTGGGAAAACCTTCAAAAACCTTGTATCAAGCCATTAGCTATGACGCAAGCAAAGACATTAGCCGAGTATTATTAACGCCAGTGACAGGGCGTTCTCATCAGCTACGTGTACACATGATGCATATTGGGCACCCCATTACAGGGGATCAACTGTATCACCCGAATGCAAAGCAAAGCTCACTCGGACGGATGGCGTTACATGCTTGCGATCTGGCATTTACCCAGCCCTTAACCCAACAAGCTGTTCATATTCATTGCGCAGCAGAATTTTAAAGCATATTCATGTGAATGCTCATTGTTCTTAAAATCTGCTATGTTGCATTGAAAATTTTGTGCAGCTTAGCAAGCTAAGAATAATTACAGCCTTAAATAGATTTTTCTGCTTTAAAAATGAATAATGATGTACAACATATCCCCAATTCTGGGGATATATAAATAATTTAAATATCTCTATAAAGTGTGTGAAATATTTACAAAGATTAATATTAAGTTTCTTTGTCTCTTTTAGTAAATAAATACCATTTCTAAAGTTTTATTATATTTTCTAAAGAATATTGATTGATTATTTTTTAATATGAAAATTTTTTATTAAATTGATTTAAAACAGTATTTTAGTTGAATTGTGTGCAAGTGTGTATTTGGTCAGATAAATACGGTTTTTTGCATTTGTTCTGCTAATATGAAATGAATTATAGATTTTAACTTTTGTAACTTAGGTTTGTTTTGGGGAATAAACTTAAATTATTGAAGCTTATTTTGAGGATTGGCAAATGATCAATATTGCTTTAATCGTCCTTATCATCCTATTAATTGTGGCTCTCCTTTTTGTTTATAACCGCAAATTGAAAAATGATAAAACCCTACGTTCACTGCAAGAAAACTTCGACCGTACGCGGCTAAAACTGGCTGAAACAGAGTCTCAGCAAGATGAATTGAATTATGCAATCAGTCAATTACGTATTCAAAACTGTGGGCTCAAAATCCAAGTCGATAAAGTAGCAAAATATCAACATATTGTAGAGATTGAACAATATGTTAAGTATCGAACTTTACAGGCTGATGGTTTGGTGGAAGTCACCAAAGCCAATGCCGATATCATGTTGAATGATATTCGCGCACAGATCGAACAAGTGCGTCAGTATTTGAGCAAATATCAAGAAAGAGCTAAATCACAAATACAGGAACAAGCCCGTGCCGAGTTAAAGGGTTTGTATAGCCAAGCGCTGGATCAGCAGCATTTGGAAAACATCAACCGTGCTTTGGACAACAAAATACGGGGCTATCAGTCAGCATTCTTTTTACCTTTACAGAGTATTTTAGATCAGCTGATGGATGGCATGAATGAATCTGCGGCAAAGCAAAATTTGACTGCGGTACGTTGCAAAATGATTGATGCAATGGAGCAGCAATCGACTGCAAAATGTAATTATGTTGATGAAGAACGTCGTTTGGCTGCGATGCAATTATTTACATTGGTGTTTAATAGTCGTGCTGATTTGTATTTAGCCCAATTAAATACCAAAAACTTAGGTGAGCTATTGCAGGCTTTGGCGGATGATTTCACCTTGCTCAATGCGCATGGTGTACATTTTAGTCAGGCACGGGTACTCGACAGTTATCTACAATTACGCTTAGAAGAATTGAAAATGGCAGCTTTGGTTTTACATTTCAAAGAAACTCAGGCCAATATGGACGTTGTGGTTTAATTTGAATTGTTATAAGAAAGATCGCTTCGGCGGTCTTTTTTTATGATGAAAGAGATTTCGCTAATGCAAATTGCAACAATTATCCGTTAATCTAAGTCAACAGAATAAAATTCATAAACGATAAGGGAAAGTACAATGACTCGTGATTTTAAACAATTTCCAGATGATGATAATGGCAATGTGCTGTGGCAGATGCAGCAAGATGGAGACGATCTATCTGTGCCGCACGAAATCGAATATTCAATTGCCTTTTCCAACGAAGCGCAGGCTGAACAGTGTGCATTGTATTTATTGAAAGAAGAGCAAAAAATTTCGTTGTTCCAAGATGAAGAATCAGATCGCATGGAATGGATTATCACGGTCTATGTCTACATGGAACCTGATTATGAAGATATCGTTGATTTAGAGCAATGGTTTATTAAAATTGCGGAACAACATTCGGGCGAATATGACGGCTGGGGTTGTATGGCTTATATCTACGAAGATGATGATCTGGATGAAGATGAAGCACAATTGAGCTAAGTCTCACTATTGCATCTTTAGCAACAAGAACCCAGTGATTCAACTGGGTTTTTATTTTTTAAATTGTAGGAATATTGGGTTAAGTATTTATATTTAAACAATTTAAATTCAAGTTAATATGAATGCAGCTCACAAAACATAACACGGCATTGCGTTAAAGTGATGGGATCAATCTGTAGGATTCACTATAGTATTGAACAGCAATGACCTTTCTCGCACGTCTCAAAGCTGTCTCATTTAGAACGTTTCAGTGTGATAAAAATGGACGATAAAGCGAGGGTGAATGCATGTGGATGATTCAGTGAAAACAATGACAAAAGGACATCATCATGAGCAATACTGTTCGATTACATCGTGTTTTTAGTGCGCCTGTAGAGCGCGTTTATCGTGCCTTTGTGGAGCCAGATGCTTTGGTTAAATGGATGGCACCGCATGGATTTACGGCCCATGTGGAGCATTCGGATGTGCGTGTAGGTGGCTCGTACCGCATGTCGTTTCAAAATTTTTCAACGGGAACCACACACGCTTTCCATGGTGATTATCATGAAGTCGTGCCCAATCATTTACTGCACTATACAGACCAATTTGATATGCCAGAGTTGGCCGGTGAAATCGAGGTCACTGTTGAGTTTAAAGCGGTATCAGTAGGAACCGAAGTGACGATTGTACAGGCAGGGTTGCCGAGCGTTATTCCACCTGATGCCTGTTATTTGGGTTGGCAGGAGTCTTTACAGTTACTGGCTTTTTTAGTGAATCCAGCGATTCCGGATGAATAATCTGACGAATGATCGAAAAACTGCAAATAGGCGAAGGAGGGCTTAATGACTGTACACATTAAACGTATTTATGATGAGATAAGCCCAGATGACGGTAAACGCATATTGGTCGATCGCTTGTGGCCGCGTGGTATCAGTAAAGTGAGCGCAGAGCTAGATTTGTGGCCGAAGGCATTGACTCCATCGACAGATTTACGTCGTTGGTATCATCAAGATGAGGCAATGGCTTCTCGTTGGGACGAGTTTAAACAGTGCTATTTGCAAGAAATACAACCCCATCAAGCCGAGTTAGAACAACTGCGCGCATGGGAAAAAGAGGAGCCCCTGACCTTACTCACAGCGGCCAAACATACGGATAAAAATCATGCGCATATCTTAAAAGCGTTGATATTAAACACCTCATTAGAGATCTAAAATTTAAACCGATTAGCACTGTGGCGTTGTGTTATTTACATCGTCATAACTTCACTAAACCATACGATATTTATGGTTTTTAAGTTCATGAAATCCATAAAAATGTTATATTAAGTTTTTATGGATTTTTGCATCCATCTTTTTTTGAGGTCTTTTATGTCTTTACCCAATTGTCCCCAATGTAATTCTGAATATACCTATAATGATGGTGACTTACTGATTTGTCCTGAATGCTCACACGAATGGCGTGAAGGCGAAAGCGCTGCAGATGAACAGGTGCTGATTAAAGATGCCAATGGCAATGTATTGACCGATGGTGATACGGTTACTGTGGTGAAAGACCTTAAAATTAAAGGCTCATCCTCAGTGGTGAAAGTGGGCACCAAAGTTAAAAATATCCGTCTTTTAGTCGATGCAACAGATGGTCATGACATTGATTGTAAAATTGATGGTATCGGGGCAATAAAGCTCAAATCTGAATACGTGAAAAAAGTTTAAGTTTCGTTTTTGTTCGCTCCAAAGCAACTTTCAATCATCCTAAGCGAAGGCCACACTTGGCTTAGGATGTCTACTTAAAGATGAAATAGATAACTAATCCGCTATAGATTTTATTTTTCAGCCTGCATAATAGACGCATTACGGGTTTGAAAAGTCTTTACTATGCCGCATATTCATTTGGAATATTCCAATAATCTTGAGCTTGAGGCTCGTCCTTTACTTAAAGCGCTAAACACTGCCTTATTTGAATCGGGTCATGTTAGTGCCATCAATGATATTAAAAGCCGCGCTGTCGCTCAGCAAGATTTTGTTGTGGGTTTGGATGAACATGCTCAACATGCGTATATGCATGCCAAAGTTTCATTATTGATGGGTAGAACGGTCGAAGTGCAAAAGCAAATTTCATTGTTACTATTGGACGTGTTGAAACAACATGTCACAGCTCCAGCAATAGAAGTGCAACTTTGTGTGGAAATATTAGAAATGAATAAAGCGACGTATTCAAAGCAGATCCTCAGTCCTTAAGGCCTTTATTCAATGCGTTGAGTAATGCGCCTCTATTCACAAATACATCATGATGAAAGAATGATGAAATCCGACTTCGGTCGGATTATTTTTTATTGGAATTATTTATTGAAAATCATTTTCTTAGTGATTAAATTTTAAGCCTTGACACTGATCAAAAAAGACATTGAAAAATGTGACTGGGTTCATTTATATTCTGTAGATCAGGTTCAATTTCCAATAATAAATCCTGATCGAATAATACTTAAAAAATGAAAATGACGGGGTAACATATGTCGGGATGGTACGAGATCACTCAGTCTAATGATCAGCAGTTTCGTTTTCTATTAAAAGCATGGAACGGTGAAATCATTTTAACGAGTGAATTATATAAAGTGTAAGCATCATCACAAAATGGGATTGAGTCTGTACAAAACAACAGTGCAGATGATAGTCGCTTTGAACGACTGAATGTTAATAATGGTAAACCATATTTCAATCTGAAAACGGCAAACCATCATATTATTGGGATCAGCCAATTTTATGCCAGTGAGCAATCGCGCGATAAACGCATTTAGTCAGTTAAAAGCCATGGTGCGAATACCCAAATTAGAGAATTAACAGCTTAAATTTGAAACAACCTGATTAAGACAGCCAAAGCGAGATGAACAAACCTGAAGGCTCGTCAAAATCACAAGATCAAAAGCTATATGGTTCTCAGATAAGCGCTGTTAGGTTGGATGCTATTCAATCTAGATCAGGCTTATTTAACGGTACAAGGAAGTACCACAACTTCACTGGCTAGAGTGGTGAACGATGAATAAGCAGAATCATATTTTGTATTATGGGCTCATTGCGATCTTGATCATCGTCTTTGGTTGGATGATTGCGTCTCCGTATTGGGTGCTGTTCCAAATACGTCAAGCCTATGAGCACAATCAACCTGAAAAAATTGCTCAATATATCGATTTTGCCGCAGTCAAATCGAGTCTAGAACCACAAGTTAAAGACCTCATTCAACAGAAAACTGGGCTACAGCATTTACCCGAATTCGCTCAGTCGTGGGGTGGGCAGCTCAGCACAGTCCTCAGTGCAACGCTGGTCGACAGTCTGGTCAATCCAAACAGTATCATGCTGCTTTTACAAGGCAAAGCATTAAAAGAGTCGATCCAATTACCAGAAATAACCCAACTAACCAATCCGAGCATGATTAGCTCAGGGATTGAACTATTCACTCATGCTGAAAATAAGGTCGCAGAACAACCTCATACATCAACATCATCCAAAAAGGATGCAACTCCAACTACTGTCGCTTTAAAACAAAGCCAGTCCCTTGAACCCAAAGCAAGCTATAGTGCTTGGAATCGATTTGATCTGTATGTGCCGCTCCAAGGCCTTAGCGAAGCAACATATACCGTATTTAGTATGCAACGCCGAGGTTGGAGCTGGAAGATCGTTGAAATTCAACTTCCAAACGCCTCACAGAATAATGCTTGATAAAAAATAAAAGAAATAGGTGCCTGAGATGCAAGATAAAATCAAAATAGTCGGTGACCAACAGGCCGCTGACGAAATTCTGCAATTTTTAGCCAATTGGGATGAGGTTATCTGCCAATTGAAAATTGAGAATATTGCTGAATCCTGCGCAGCAGATGTGAACTTTTTTGATGCCAGTTGTGAAATGCGCGGCTTAATGGCATATCAAAAAATGTGGGAATTTTATAGAGAGTATTTTCGTGAAGGTTTAAAAGTGTTTAGGCGGGAACTGGTCATCCATGCAGAACCTGATATTGCCTTTCTGCACTGTTATTCCAAAATTGATGATAAGAGTGGGATACCGACGCCAGGGATCTCATGGTGTCGTAACACCATTGGGATGAAAAAAACACAGACTCTATGGAAGATCGTTCATCAACATATTTCTGTTCCAGTGGATATTGTGACTCATCAAAGTAAAGTAATTACCTTTTAATTCATCTCAAAACAAAGTATGAAAACAGAGCCATGTCGCTCTGTTTTTTTTCTTTGCAAATCATTACATGAAATGCGTATGCAGTTCTAAAACTTCAGCCTAAATTAAAAAATAATGACCATCGTTCAGGATAAGAAAATGGATCATAAAAATAATAAATTAGCGCAAGATTTTGAATCATCACTATCAGGTCAAAAGCAAGGCTTACAAGACCTGAACGCCTCGAAGCAAATGCCCCCTGCAGATTTACATAAAGTGATTCGAATCACGGCAGGTTTCATCATCGGCAGTTTGCTGATTGCGGCCTTATATCTTGGTAAAGATATTTTTATTCCATTGGCACTCGCAATCTTATTGGCTTTTTTAGTTGACCCTTTGGTGATGAAACTCCGAGGTTGGGGACTACCACAGATGCCATCGATATTTATTGTGGTTGGTTTGGCTTTGGTGATTTTGTCCGGCGCGGCTTCATATTTGGGGTATCAACTGGGGCAATTAAGCCAAGAGTTACCGCAATATCACGGTACGATTCAAAAGAAAATGGATTCTATTCGTCAATTTGCACGCGGCCCGAGTGTTTGGGATGGCGCAAAAACCACCATAGATACTGTTGAAAACTCGATAGATGATGTGGTGCCTGAAGAGAAAAATCCTAAAGTTCAGCAAGTGGAAGTGGTTGGACAACAACAAACCACGGCTGAAGCGGTCATGGCTTGGAGTGAGCGGGTGCTCAATCCCTTGGCAACCGCAGGTATTGTATTTTTATTTGTGATTCTGATTTTGGTCAATCGGAAAGATTTGCATGACCGTTTCCTTAAGCTACTGGGCGGCAATTTAAATATCGGAACAGACGCACTAGATGAAGCGGCCAATCGTATCGGTAAATATTTACGTATGCAGCTGATGGTCAATGTGACCTACGGTATTCCGATGGCCTTGGGACTTTGGTTTATTGGGGTGCCGGCAGCAATTATGTGGGGAATGGTGGCGATAGTGATGCGCTTTGTTCCCTATGTCGGCCCAATGATTTCTGCGATTTTCCCCATTGCATTGGCTTTTGCGGTAGATCCCACATGGAATATGGTGCTATGGACAGTGGGTTTAATTTTGCTCTTGGAGTTGGTCAGTAATAATATTATTGAGCCTTGGTTATATGGGGAAAGTACCGGACTTTCAACCTTAGCCATTATTATTGCCGCCATGTTTTGGACGGCTGTGTGGGGGCCGATTGGTTTAATTTTATCGACGCCTTTAACCGCATGTTTATTGGTGCTTTCGAGCTATGTACCATCCTTAGGTTTTATTAAAACCCTGATCGGTAGTACGCCTGCATTGGCACCGCATGAGCGCTTCTATCAAAGATTAGTCGCTGATGATGTGCAAGATGCCGTGGATGTCGCACAAAATTTTATTGCTGAAAAGTTACCGAAGGAGGCGAAGGATGAAATCAAGGCACGTCGGGTTAATGCGTTTTATGCCAAAGTCGCGATTCCAGCCATACGGATTTTTTCGAGAGGCCACAACACCGAGGCCAGTGCTGAACATCGACTACGTTTACATCAGGGATTAAAACTGTTTAATCATAGTTTTCAACGGGCATATCCAGTGGCACAGCAGGATCAGAAAACTGAGGTTTTGTGTATCGGCGCACGTTGGGAAATAGATGTTCAAGTATCGGCTATGTTGGCGCATGGCCTAAGCTTAAGCGGTATTCCGGCACAGGCATTTAGCGACGTACTGATACAAAATCAGCATCAAAGTATAGATGATATCCAAGCAGATATTCAGATCGTCTGTATTTCGATTTTCCATACGGCACCCGAAGCTCAAATTCGCCTACTAAGCCATGTTTTTAAGGCACAGTTTCCGGATAAAAAACTGATTTTTGCACTGTGGAGCTGTGATGAGATATCCCAATTAGATGCGATCAAAGAAAATTTCACCGTCGATGCAGTGGTCAATAATATGAATGACTTGTTATTAACCATTGAAGCTTTTCAATTGAAGCATGGTGAATCTTGGTTGGATGAGCCTGATCCTAGCGTTGAAGCGCAGCGCTTAAAAGCATTAGAAGAACTGAATGTTTTGGATGAGCGGAATTTACCGATTTATGAACAATATATTGAAGAAGCCCGACAAGCCTTCGATGTGAAATATGCACAAATTTCTTGGGTCAAGCAAGACTGGGTCTATACCCCAAGTAGCCCTTTGGCTAAGGCTACCGAGCAACCGATGCAGGTGCGCCAGTCGAAACAAGACTCAATCTGCAGCCATTTGGTATATCAAAATGAACGCTTGATTATTGAAGACTTACAACGTGACCCACGCTTTGCGCATTTACCTGAATTGATGCATAACCGCATTCGCTTTTATGCAGGCGTTGCACTTAGAGACCGTAATGGGGTGGCATTGGGAAGTTTCTGTGTTTTAGATCGGCAGCCGAATCAAATGACCGATGATGATATGAGTCTTTTAAAAGGCCTAGCGGCAGATTTGATGAATACGCTCAGTGATGAAAATGTGAAGCGAAAAAAATGTGAAGAGATACAGCAACTGAATGATTCATCTCTATAAATTTAAATCATGTAGCAGATCCATTTAAACTGGAGTTTCAGTGAAAAGCATTTTAAGATGGTTCTAATATAATTATTTTGAGCCAAAGACATGAACAAAAATAATGTCATCTGGCAACTTCTATTGGGCTACGTTGCTGCATTGGGTTGTAGTGTGAGTTTTGCTCAAATTCAAGGAAATTATTTTTCACATAAGGATTGGGAAATCGCTTGTGATAATACGGGGACATGTCGCGTTGCAGGTTATCAAGCGGAAGGCAATCAACCCGCTGTTTCTGTGTTATTACAACGTGCTGCGGGCGCACAAGCGCAAGTCAGCGCACGAGTGAAACTCGATCCTGAAACCTTAAGTGCGGCAAATAAACCACTTCAACTTTATATTTCAGGTAAAAATCAGGGAACTGTGCAGCTTGATGCCAAAACTGCGGAAGGTCAGTTAAGTGCAGCTCAAACTCAAAAACTGATTCAAGCCTTACAAGCCAACCAACCAATTGTGTGGAAAGGCAGCAAAACATGGATATTGTCCGTGCAGGGCGCAAGCGCCGTATTACTCCGTATGGATGATTTTCAAAAGCGCATAGGGACAAATTCGGCATTATTGCGTAAAGCCAATAGCAGTTCCGCTAATGTACTTAAACCGAAAAGTATTCCGAAAGTGTATATTCAAAATTATAGTAAGGGCTTACAAACGCGGTATGCCGTCAATGCGCCCACAGCCAAACAATTATTTGGATTGATAAAGAAAAAAACGACAGTAGAAGATTGTCCTCAACTCTTTGATGCAAATTTCTTAGAGGATGATCGAGTCGTGGTGTTTCCAATCAATGGAAAAAATGCCTTGGTCGAAGTGCCATGTTGGCGTGGGGCATATAACAGTGGCAATGGCTATTGGTTAATGGATCGAAATTTAAAGCAAATCAAACAATCCGTGACCTTTTCTGGAAGTGGGTTTAGTGAAGGACAAATTTTCTCCAACCAACGTGGACGAGGCATTGGCGATTGTCAAAGTAAAGGGGAATGGTCGTGGAACGGTCAGCGCTTTATCCAAACCTATATGGCAAAAACCACACAGTGCAAAGGATTTACTGGCGGTGCATGGGAAATTCCAACCTTAGTATATTGGGTTCAACTCGACTCTTAATTACAAAAAGCCCTGATATACAGGGCTTTTAAATCATATAAAGTAGTTTTTATCGGCTTAACATGAATAACCAACAATACTAAAAACGTTTTGGAATTTTTTGTCCGCCCACAACCGGTGATTCAGCGATTTTCAACACACCAAATAGCCATGTTTCGGCATGATGAACAGCTGCTTTGAGCTCATCACCTAAGGCTAAACGCCCAGCTATAAAACTCGCCAATGAGCAGCCTGAGCCGTGATATTCCCCATCTAGTCGTGGACAACGGGTTTCAGAAACTAATTCACCCTGAATGTACAACGAGTTTTGGATATAGTCTGGCGTATTTTCATGGCCACCTTTTACTAATACCGCTTGAGCGCCCATCGCAAAAAGTTTTGCTGTAGCTTTAGATATGTCGTCTTCACCTGTGAGTGCGCGTAATTCTACGGTATTAGGTGTAAGCACAGTGGCAAGCGGAATCAATTCCGCAAAGGCTTTGACCAAAGTTGCTTGATCGCCCAAAGAACCACCACTATTGGCAACTAAAACGGGGTCGAGAACATAATGATATTCGGGATGTTCACGTAAAAACTCAGCGAGAGCCGCGATATTTTCAGTCGTTCCTAACATTCCTGATTTTACACAGCGAATAGGGAGGTCACCGACGACAGCATGTGCTTGGGCCAGCAATAACTCACGAGAGGTCGCTTCAAACGAATACACTTGTTGTGAGTTTTGAACGGTTAACGCTGTACACGCAATGGCAGCATGTGCACCACTTTGACCAATGGCTTCAATGTCCGCTTGCAGTCCTGCACCACCTGAAGGGTCAAGACCTGAAAAGCACAGTACAGTAGGGCGCACAATGATGTCCTTATTAAACAAAATTTGCGATAGTATAGGCAACTTTGAGCGAACACTCGATAGTATTTTTGCAGAAGTGAATGGATAAGGTAAAAGCTGTGATTAAGAATATATTGATCGATCTCGATGGAACATTAACAGATCCAAAAGTTGGCATTACCACTTCAGCACGCTATGGATTGGCGAAAATTGGACATCCCATATCGGATGAGACCAATATCGATTGGATCATTGGACCACCTTTGAAAGCCTCTTTGGCCAAAATCCTCAATGTCGATGTGCATAATGTACTTGCAGATCAGGCTTTACTAGGTTATCGCGAGCGCTTTGCCGTGACCGGTTTATTTGAAAATAAAGTCTATCCTGCCGTTGCCGAAACTCTAGCAACTTTACAACAGCAAGGTTTTCGCTTGTATGTTGCTACAGCAAAGCCGACGGTCTATGCTCGCCAAATTTTAGAACATTTTGATTTAGCTCAATATTTTACTATGATCTATGGCAGTGAACTAAATGGCGAGCGCACCAACAAAGGCGATTTAATTGAATACATCTTGCAGCAAGAACAGTTAGATGCAAAAGAATGTGTGATGGTGGGAGACCGTGAGTACGATATTTTAGGCGCACGCCGTAATGCAGTGGCAAGTATTGCTGTGAGCTATGGTTATGGTAGTGCAGAAGAAATTCAAACGGCTGCACCGGCTCTGGTGATTGATCGTTTTAACGATTTGATTTCGAGTATTGAGCAATTGCAGCAGCAGAAAGTATCGTAGTTTGATTTACCCTTGCGAATGAAGCTGATTATTTAAAGATAATCAGCAAAATGAGCAAGATCACCCCACAGAAAAACCATTTGAGCAAAGGAGACTCATCATTTTGGATGGTTTCTGCTTCGAGTGCGATGCCATGTTTATCGTAGACAAATACAAAATGTGCATTTGCGCTTAGAGCCATTTCTTGAATGGCTTGTAGCTCGAATACGCTGACTTCTTCACTTAAGCGTTCTTTTAACTGAATAAAAATAACCGGCTGTCCAAACTCATACCACTTGAAGTGGATCTGTTGTATGAGTTGGTTGAAGCACTGTTCTGCAACATGATAGTTTCGGACAAAACTTCCGCGTTCTATAAAAGCTAAAGGGCAGTTTTGTTCGGCTACAATTTGATGATCACGCGTTAAAACTTGCATTTGATCATAATGAATCTGTACCCAAACTGCGTCAGGAAAAGACGCTAATTTTTCTTTTAACATCACTTTTCGGTTTCATTATTATTTTAGTGGATAGCAGTATGTCATTAAAATTTGGTGAAAAATATAGCTGAGATATAAAAAACACATTGATCTATCGAGTTTTTGTCTTAAAACGTCTTTCGCAGTTTTGTCACTTTGAATTTTTACTTCCATAATTGAAATATCTAACGCTTAAGTAGGTTTTTAAAGCCATTATCCCTTTTCTAGAAAACTGTTTCTCATCTGATTTATGTAATCGACCTTGTAACTATTTCAGGCTTTTGAAAAAATTCAGACAGAAAACAATAAAGCTGAATGCTATGTCCAAATCATTTTTATTCCCTACTCAGTGGCTCAAACCTTTGCACCCACGTGATCCACATGAGCATCATCGTGTCGCGACCTCTTTAGAATTGCTTTTTGACTTGATCTTTGTGGTCGCGATCGCAACAGCAGGGCAGCAGCTGCATCATGCTCTTGTTGAAAATCATTTGGCTCAGGGTTTAACGCTGTATGGCATGGTGTTTTTTGCTTTGTGGTGGGCGTGGATGAACTTTAGTTGGTTTGCCTCGGCATATGATAATGATGATGCGCTCTATCGAATCTTAACTTTTGTACAGATTATTGGTTCTTTGGTCATTGCTGCAGGTATTCCAAGCGCATTTCAAAAGCAGGATTTTGACGTAATTGTGATTGGTTATGCCATTATGCGTCTAGGCTTAGTTACGCAGTGGTTTCGCGTTGCAAAGCATGATCTGTCCCGTCGGAAAACTGCATTACGTTATGCTTTTGGCATCATACTGGTACAAGTCGGGTGGCTGCTCTTTCATTTTTCGCCGCTGCATTTCACCGTTTATCTTTTCATTTTGCTCGCAATTGCTGAACTGTCTGTGCCAGTTTTTGCAGAGGCTGCAAGCCGTACACCTTGGCATGCGCATCATATTGCTGAGCGATATTCACTGCTCACCATTATCGTTTTAGGCGAATCTATTGTCGGATGCTCGATTGCCATAACCGATGCATTAACAAATCAGCGTTTTAGTACTGAACTGATCTTTTTGATGGTAGGCGGCCTGATGATGATGTTCACCATGTGGTGGTCTTATTTTGATACCAGTATTGCAGAGCGTTTAAATAGCCGAAAAATGGCATTTACTTGGGGGTATGGACATTTCTTTGTCTTTATTAGTATCGCGGCGATTGGTGCTAGTTTGGCTGCCGCAGTCGATGTGGTTTCGCATGAGGCACTGATTAGTTCTGAAAAAGAAAGCTACTTTGTGGCGATCAGCCTTGTGATTTATACGACAAGTTTATATTTACTCCATGAATTGCATCATCAAAGTGGTTTTAGAAAACTTTTATATCCTTTAACCGTGGTGATTGTTTTGTGTATTCCGTTGTTTATCACACCTGTAGGTTATGCAATATTTGCGATGGCAGTGGTATATGCATTGAGGTTGATGTTTACAAAATGCTATTTAAAATGAAGGTTTATTGTCATGGTTCCGTCTGCGATGAAGGGACTATGACCTTGGTTTGATGATGGTATTCGTCCGTAATCTTCATAACGACAGTTATTTTTAGCTTGTCTATTGTGTAGTTTGAATGTGAGGAAGGTGTGATTTGAACAAATAAGAAAAATAAATATATCTCTTAATGGTGTACTCCCAAATGAAAAAGGAGAGGAATAAGCTAACAGGTACGTAAAGAAAATAGCTGTTTTCTAATCTCGATAGAAAAGCCAATGGAATAGTGAATAAAATTACTAAATAGAGTAAAGGCAGGTGATATTTTCGTTGCCATATTCTCCCGTAGATCAATTCATGGTCAAGACTGAATTGGTCTCTATTGGAAATTACTGTAGGGATGGACTGCATAAAATTAGGTTGTTTGAGCAGCGTTTTAATTTTCTTTTGTACAAGATATCCATCAATTAAACAGTAGCTTATGAAGATAATCGAAATTGTATGATTAAAAATGATAAGGGGGTAAAAGCATATGCTGAATATGACCAAGCTATTAAATGTTAGTGCTTTAAAATAGCAGTGATGACATGTTCTTGTTGCAGCAATGAGTGTTACTGGAAGCGTAATGATGATTGCGATAATGAGTAGGTAAAAGCGTTGTATGAACAGGTAATACATGCCGAAAAGAAGCCCCATAATAATGACGCATATCCACGACCTATAAATCAGTGAATTTTCTTTTGTTGTTGTATTTATTATTATTTCCATGCTTTATTCTCAAAAAATAAACCCTCCGAAGAGGGTTTAAATATTTACGTCATGCGACACATAAGTTGTCATTGGATCGAATAGAAAATCATATGCTTAGGCATCATCACTGAAACTTAATGACAACTTTTGCGACACATAAGCTGTCATTATTAGGATTTCGCGACACATAAGTTGTCATTACGTAAAAACCATTTTTTGATTCAGACCTACTTACACAATAATGAAATGTTTTTTATACCTTGCATCAAAATACAAATGCATGAGGTATTATTAGAAAATTGGATAAAAATTATCATTCTTGGGGGGAGAAATGAGTCAAAAATTAATTCAGTGTGGTTTTGATATTCATAGTGAAATGTCATTAGATGAGATCATACAAGCATTGAAATTTTACCCATTTACATATGACGTGGAGCCATTAGATTCTCAATATTTCTTTTTTAAAGTTGAAGATGCATATCAAAAAAATTTAATTCTTAATTTCCTAAACGATTTTAGATTGCGTCAAGAGCTAAATAAACAAATTAGTCCACAACAGAAGTCTTTTGTTGATGCAATTATTTTAGCAAGCATAAGTAAATAAAATGATTTTTAAAAATGTGGAATTGATGCCATTTAACTTTAAACGAATGGCTGATGATAACTATCTTATAACCAGTGTTACAGGCGATTTTGAGTTTATTTCTCAGGATAATTTAAAAAAAATCATTGCTAAAGATGAATCATTAGATTTGGATCTCTATCTCAAATTGAAATCCAAATTCTTTCTGATGAGTCAAAATGCTATTGGTTCAAAGCGAGCTTTAGCCTCAAGATTACACGCAAAGAAATCAACAATTTTAGAAGGAACTTCACTCCATATTATTGTTGTGACGATTCAATGCATGCATTCATGTTCTTACTGCCAAGTCAGTCGCCAACAAGCAGGAGATGAGTTCACTATTTCCAGAAAAGATTTATTCTTGGCCTGCGATACTATCTTTGAAAGTACATCAGATACTTTAACAGTGGAGTTCCAAGGGGGAGATCCTTTAATCAAATATGATTTAGTAAAACTTGCGATTGAATACATTACTGAAAAAAATAAAGAGCACAATAGATCTATTCGTTTTGTAGTAACTACAACATTGCATCAATTAACCTCTGAAATGTGTTTATTTTTCAAAGAACATCAAGTGGTATTGTCTACAAGTATTGATGGTCTTGCAGACTTACACAATAAAAATAGACCGATTGCTAATCGAGATGCTTATGAAAGAACTATTGAAGGCTTAGAGCTAGCACGTCAAGAATTAGGCCAAGACTCAGTTTCTGCATTAATGACGACTACACGTAAAAGCTTGAATTATCCTAGTGAGATTGTAGATGCATATGTTCAATTAGGATTTAAGGATATTTTTATTCGTGGTTTGAGTGATTATGGATTTGCTAAGAAGAACTCAAAGCGACTTGCCCCAACTCACGCTGAGTTCTTAGATTTTTATGAGAAAGCATTGGAACGTGTCATTCATTGGAATGATAGAGGATATGAACTAATAGAAGTTCATTCAGCAATTTTATTAAACAAAATCCTTTCTCCATTTGATCAAGGTTATATTGATCTCCAAAGTCCATCCGGCGCTGGACTAGGGTGTATTGTTTATAACTATGATGGATACGTATACCCTAGTGATGAATCTCGTATGCTAAAAGAAACAGGGGATACGTCTTTACGCTTAGGTAAAATTGGTGAACCTTTATCTCAATTGTTAAACTCTGATCTACAAAGAAATATCATTACTTCGAGTTTAAATTTTGCTGATCCGAGTTGTAGTCAATGTGCTTATCTACCGTATTGTGGGCCGGATCCTATCAGTGCCTATAACGAATTTAAAACGATGACTCCACCAACACATTTAACCAGTCATTGTAAGCGTTATATGGGTTTGTTCGATTGGATATTTAACAAATACCAAAATTCTGACAAGTTTAGAAAGTTAGCAAACCAGTGGGCCTTTAGTAAGTAGATAAGATGAGAAAAATAAAGTTAGACTCAGTCACAAAACATACCCCCCAAATCTTTAGGGTACTTAATCTTGATAACTTGGATGTAGAGTGGTTACCTAATCAATCTATTCTAGTGCCAGTGACCAATGTCCAGGAAGTAGAAATCTTTGATCGATATATTCAGGCCGGGCTAGATAAACTTTACCCAATTTATAGCTCAGACTTACTCGACAGGGTTGGTGTAAACAATCTTTTTATTCCAGAACAACAAGCACTAAAATCAAATGATGTAGTTACTATTGACCCATATAAAAAAAGCTTAAGTGTACTTTTAAGAGCAAGTGATACGCACCATACTTTATTCTTAACCAACAGATGCAATAACTACTGCATCATGTGCTCTCAACCACCAACCAAGCATGATGATTCATGGTTAGTACAACAAGCATTAGAAATTATTGATCATCTCAGCTATGAACCTATGAATATTGGTTTAACGGGTGGCGAGCCATTACTACTAGATGAACAGTTAAGACTAATCATCGATACCATTCATAATAAATTTCCTTCAACCAAGATTGATGTATTAACGAATGGTCGTTTGTTTAGTACCCCGAAGATAGCGGAATCAGTGTTATCTAATCTTGAAACCAAAGTGAATTGGCTTGTCCCACTATATGGTCATGCAGATCTTTTACATGATTTTGTCGTGCAGCAGCATTCAGCTTTTGAAGAAACATTAGAAGGTCTCTATGTTCTTCAATATTATGAACAACCTATACAGTTAAGGATTGTTTTGGTTAAGCCTGTATTAGAAAATTTAATTGATCTATGCACCTACATACGTACTAATCTCCCGTTTGTAAATGAGGTTGCTCTGATTGGATGTGAACCTATCGGTTTTGCACTTGCTAATCAGGAACTTAGTCAAGTTGATATTAAAGATTGGTGGGATCAACTAAATGCGGCGGTAGATTTGTTGTTAAGCACTAAAACTCGATTGGTTTTGATGAATATTCCGCTATGTTGTTTGCCTCAAAGCTTATGGCAATATGCAGCAAAAAGTATCTCTGATTGGAAAAATACATATGATGATGTATGTAATAGTTGCGAAATTAAAACTGATTGTTGTGGACTATTTAACTGGTATAAATCTGGATGGATGCCATCTACATTATCTCCAATAAAACTTGTTGAAATTATGAACTCTAAAAATGCATAATATATTTATTAATAAATAATTTATTGTTTTTGGGGCGATAATAACTTGAGTAAATTCATAAAGTCTCTGGCTCTTTTTGCTGTATCAGCTCCTATCATTCATAACAAAACAGAAGCAATGGCAAATGTGACTGTTGATTCTTATGATAACTTAGAGCCAGTATCAATTCGTCCTCTCAACTATGAGTACGAAAATCTGTTTGCTGCCCATCGAAGTCATTCCAGTCATCGTAGCCATTCAAGTCATTCGAGTCATTATTCTGGTTCAGGTTATTCAAGCTCAAAACTCCCCACCTATTCGGTACCGACTTATAAGGCACCAAGTACAAGTAGTTCATATGCTGGGACTACTTCAACAGCGCAAAAAAGCTCAAATATAACGGTAAAAACGTATAGCAATGTTCCTACGCGAACAGATACCACACCTAACCCTTTTTATGGTAATTCTACTTCAGTTAATACTGGAGCAATTGAAGATCCAGTATTGGCTCGTGTGCTGCAGGTGAAACGTGTACAAATGTCTCTACTACGACTCGGTTATTATTCTGGAAAAATTGATGGTGATTTAGGTAAAAACACAAGAAAAGCTATTGCAAATTATCAAGTTGATAAGGCATTGACAGTTAATGGTCGAATGACTACAGAATTATTAAATAGTCTAGGAATACCTGCAATTAATTTTGTTGAAGATTTAAATTAAGGGTCTGAATTTAAGTCCAGATAATATAAATAATGTCAGAATTCATTAAGTTTTTATTCTTAAAATTAGAGTGGTTAATGGGGTTTAGTGGCCTGTTAACCAAATTTATTATAGGTTTTGGTGTTTTTTTAATACTCATGTATTTTATGTACATAGGGTATTTTCCTACAGACTTATCTTTAGGCGATGGGCTTTTATTCTTTTTAATAACTATAAAATTCCTATTTGTTTATTTTGTTTTCATAAGCTCACACTATGCTCTAGGCAGTCTTCTGTTAGGAATTTTTCGATTTTTTAAAAAAATATTTAGATCTATTTTATTGTTAAGAAAAAATTTTCTACAAAAAATAATGGATTTATTTTTAAAAAAAATTGAATTAAAGGACTCTTTAAATAAATCAGGTAGATTTTTATTTGAAATTCTTCTTTCAGTAATTGGTGTTTTATTTCTTATAGCATTTTATAAGAATCAGATTCTAAATTTATTAATAATGATTCTATTGAGTTTAATTGTTAAGTTCTCTATAGATAAGTTTTTAAAGGAATATCGAGATAATATTGGGAGTGCGAGTCCTGATGAAATAGAAGCTAAAAACCGTAGGCTCCTGATTATGTTGCTTTATATAGCTATAATACCTAGTATTGTCTACCTGATATATGCGGATAAAAATAAAAATTTCTTCATAAGCCAAACCTTGGAATCAGTAAGGGAAGATGAAAAGAATAGCTTAATTTTTATTAAAAAGGGATTTAAAGACTTTTTTCCTGAATCAAAACATGGTGAGGAAAAGGGTGAATATATTGAGATAAAAGGAAGTGAAATCCTTTTAAAAGGGGTTGGAAAGAATGCCCTAATGCAATATATGACTAAAATCAAAGATCGAAATGGAAATGAAGTTAAAATAAAAGTTAAAGTTGAGGTTCCTAATGAAGCGCTTCTTATTGTAAGAAGATCCCAACATACGGATTAGATGGGATCTAAAGAATACCTTAAATTACTGTATTACAAACTTTAAAACTTCAATTTTCTTGAAAAGCCTTATTTTATTTTTAGGGCCTCCGAAATAATAAGGTTTTATAAGTCCTTGATTTTGTAAGTTGGTGATGTGAGAATGACGCATACCTAAGAGAGTACTTGCTTCGGAACCAGTAACGTATTCCTCTTTAAGCTTGAATACTTCAGCCAGTTCATTTTTTCTGATTAGCTTCCAATAAACTAAATCTTCAATACGCAAAAATCCTGTTTCGCACCAATATTTTTTCATCCAATTGATAGGACAACTTAACTGCTTCGCTGCCTCTGAATAAGGAATATAATCCTCGCTATCAAGTTTTTTCTTAAGATTTAATAGCGAACTAGTTTGGATTTGAACTGAGAGAGGATTGTTCTTATCTTTGCTAAGAATACCTTTTTTGACTAGTACCGTAACTTTATTTGGGCTAATTCCTAAAAGTGCAGCTGCTTCTTTTAAAGAGTGATAATTTGTACTGGTAGTTGTCGATTCCGACTGGTCTTTTGGTCTACCTGTACGTGTTGGATAGTGTTGCATTGCCTCCAAATCATCTCTACTTATATCTTGAACATCTGTCTTTAAAAAAATGTTAATGGGTGTTGAGTCAATATGAGGTCCATGTACAGGTGTAATGCCTATTGACGCTAATTTCTCCACGAGATTTGTTGGGGGGACTTTCAACCGTTTTGCTAAAAGAGCAATCAGCATATATTTTCTATCGAATTCATGAAGCTTGTTCTTTGAGTATTGCTTAGGACCATCTACATCTAGTTCATTTTTTTCTAAATTGAACCATCCAATATTTGCTAGTTTACGAGCAGTTTCATAATTGATTTCTAAAATTTCAGAAATTTCTTTTAGACAAATGTGGTCATTAACGATAGTCATGTTAATC
Source organism: Acinetobacter sp. YH12040 (assembly GCF_013420005.1). Classification (NCBI taxonomy): domain Bacteria; kingdom Pseudomonadati; phylum Pseudomonadota; class Gammaproteobacteria; order Moraxellales; family Moraxellaceae; genus Acinetobacter; species Acinetobacter sp. YH12040. The sequence continues at coordinate 4,591 of NZ_VOZB01000019.1, read as the reverse complement.
AGTGTGTCAGCTATAGACTCATCATTGTCTATTAAACCCAAAAGAAAGCGTTCTATATCTATACTCGATATATTTCCACGATAAATCTCTTTTTTCCCTAGCTTTAGATAGTCGCTTTCAATTAACTTCTCAAGCTCAAAACGTGAAACTCTTAAGATACGTTTTATCTGATGATTTCTAAGTTTTATAGAAATACTTTTTTCACTAATTTTGTATTCATTGGCATTTTGTTCAACAACTTTAATGTGTTTCTTAAAAAAATTTTCATATTTTAAAAACGGTATTAACTGTACCCTAGGATGTGAGTAATTGATTCTAGAATTAATAAGAGCGCTGAGCTTGAGTGCTGAAAGTTCAGGATGATGAAAATATTCATAGACAGAAAGGAAAACTTTCAAATCGGTGTTAGATTCATCGAACTTAAAGAAGTTATTAAAAGCATTCCAGCAAGCTGAAAACTCTTTGAATAATTTGTTGGAGTTGAAATTTAGAACGTCGATAAACCAATAAATAATATCAATAGATTTTGCTTCTCTAATTGGTGCTTTATCTAATTCAAAACCACAGCAAGAGCAGTTTTGAATCCCTGTTTTTGATGTAATTGGATTCTCACACTTTGGACAAGAATTAATTAAAAAACATGAATGAATAGGACATGCGTAAATTGGTTTGAGCATCCATATTTTTTTTAGATAAGCACTTTCTCCAAGACAAATCGGACAGTAGCGTATGTTGTCTAATTCAAATAATTCATGAGGAACTTCAATAGCACCTATTGTCCTTGGAGATTTATTTGTAGGGCCAGATCTTTCAAAAGCTAGACAAGAATATTCACTATCTATATCTAAAGCACTCAAAACTAAACTAAAGCGAACATCATCTGCTAGATGGTAATTAAGAGATTTCTTAATGATGGATTGATAGTTTTCCTTGCCAACTAAATTAAAGATTGAGCTATGTGCATTAAGTTTTGCTGTTCTGAGTAGGAAGCTGATTGGCGATTCATCTTCATAAGGGATTGCTTGTATTAAAAGAGAATTTTGCATATTTATGTTTATTTCATGAGTGCGATGATTTGAGAAATATTCATTTCGAAAGGATTCTTACTTTGTTTACTAATGTATAAAGTGATACCTAATTTCCAGGCATAACTGAAATCATTAGAATTAATGATTTGCCTACCATCGTTTAAAGCATGTGTAATACTTTCTCTAATCAGACTCATAATGTATGAGTGATAACCTTTCGTTGCCAATTGAATTTGCATGCTCACAAGTTGACTATCTAGTGCTGGTGAGAAGGTGATATTCTGTTTATTAAGAGTCCTTGATATTTCAGCGAGAAAGGCAAACATACTCCCACCTTGTATGGGATCTACAGTTAATGGGTTTAACTGATAAATGAATGGAAATCTACGTGCAATTTGACTATCAATTTGAAGTAGTGGTACGAACTCAGGTAAACCAACCAAGCAAAAACTGATCCCAGTTCTATTCACTAAAGTTTTAATCCAATTCCCTGTAGTCCGATTCATTCTCGTCGATGTAGGTCTACGCTCAAATAAATGATGGAACTCATCTAAAAATATGAGCTTAGTTTCGCATTGAGCAAGTAAATGAATAAGTCTACTTGTTAGGTATTCAGTTGTTCCATATCCATTTTCACAAGTAATATCTCCCAGTTCTTTGAGCATCATTATGGCCAATGACTTTACAGTAGCTGGTGAAGGGACTTCGACATAACATACTGGAATAATAGATCTTTTATAGTCCTTTTCTACTTTTTCTGAACGTGGCATTAAGCTTAAGATTGTTTTGCACAAGGTTGTTTTTCCTAATCCACCTTCTGCGAGCAGCATACTTCCAACTGGTTCACTATAAGAAATACTTCTTTTGACACAATCTTGGATACCTGTAAAAGCTGTCATAAATTCATTTGAAGTAATGACAATATTGTTAATAGATCTAATTTTATCGAATCGATTATCAAATTTTTCCATGTTTAAATACCTCCAAAGAACCAAACTGCTCAATTGGTGTTGGTGTATTTATAGTAGGAGCTGGTTGTTCAGAAATATGTTTCTCTTCCGAAAAAAGCTGTTCTTCAACTCTTTTTAGTTGTTTGGGGAGTTCTAAGCTAAGAGGCTTTAATCTTGGCTTCTTTCTCACGAGATTATGTTGTATCTCATGCATAAGTTTATACAGGTGATATAAATCCGACATTGGTCCAATCCTTTGTTTGTCAGATCGAGTTTGGGCTTTCTTTAGTTTTTGAACTTCGAAGTGGGTTACTCGGGACAAACCAAATGTATAGTCTTGATTGCTTGAGTCCGCTTGAATGACGACATCTTTATTGTTGGGATCAATGATAAAAACTTCATTCAAATTTAAGTCATCAATAAGCACGATTACTGTCTTTACGCCTTGTGCCTGTAGCGTTGTAAGTGCATGTGAAAAATAACTAATATTATCTACACGTACTTGACCATGATTGATATTTCGTTCGATGGGTCTGCGACAGAGGATTTTGGCATCTATTTCTGTTAGAAAACTAGGCTGAATATCTTCAATAGCATCCTGCCACATGATGATGGGTGAGCGTCCAGTTGTATGATGGATAGATTGGTGATAGACCTCATTAATCCATCTGTTTATATATTCTCTTAGTTGCTCCAAAGTTAATTGTGCGCTTTTACTCGAATCGTATTCACCTCTTTCAGTTGGATTTGAGAAAGTTGTACCAGGCAGTTTTTGAAGAATTCCATGTGTCAGCGTGCTAAAAAAACGTTCAATATGAGGTTTGTTGTTGGGTGTACCAACTTGAGATGGAGTTAAAGTGATTTTTAGTTGTTCACAAACTCTTTCTAGAGCATTATTTTTAAATTCCACACCATTATCTGGAATGATAATGCTTGGAATTCCTCCAGGTAATTTATGATTCGGGCGAGTAATCATATCTTTAATGACTTCTAATGTTGTTGCAGCACTCGGTGGATACATATTGATATAAGTTCCAACAATTGTTCTTGAATAAACATCAATTGCACATGCGAGAAAAGGCCGCCCTAAAGCTGTTTTTGTTTTTGGGTCGATAACAATAATGTCGAGGTAATGTGTATCAATTTCAACCATGTACATTGCGAAAGGACTAATAATACTTTTACCAGCTGCTTGAAATTTTTTCTTTGCTATACGAGAGCCTTTCTTTACTTTTAGTTTAATAAATGGATCTAATTTTTTGATATATCGTTGAATACACCTGCGTGTTGGTAAATTGTCTAATGAGATGCCTTGCTCCATGAACTGACCTAGCATATGTGCCTGAACATCTTTACTGCTTCTGTATTCAGGTTTTAGATATACTTCATCTATAGCTTGATTCAGAATTTGATAAACTTCTGGAGTGAAACGTAAATTAAAATTGCCTTTAGACTTATGTTTTAAGCTGAGCTTATTATCTAAAGAAAATTTATATTGAGTTATCCATCTTGCAACCGTACGGCTGGAAGGGGGATTAGGGTCTTGAATTTCTTTTGAAATTTTGGGAATTAAGTTTGAAAGTAAATGGTCACTTGTTGGAAATTCTAAAAGTTGTAATGCACTTAATACGTAGCGTTCTCTACGATGAATTTCAATACTATGTTTGGGATTAATGATCAGTTTATCTGGTGCAAATACACATAAAATTTCGCCTGACATATAGCGGTTTTCAAAATCATCAGGAGTTATTGAAAATGATTTCCCACCAGCAGTGGCTGCATATCGTATAGCATTATATGTTACAGAGCCGATTTCAAAAATATAATCAGGGTGTTCTTTAAAATAAAAGCGAAAACCTGGTTGCGGAATGAAAAGCGCATTTTTCATATTAATAAGCCTCGCCATATTTTTGTTTATCGGAGCTAATTGCAATTTTTTGATGAAAAAATAAATAATCAGCTAGTTCTTGTTTGAGGCCTATTGATTCAAGTGTTTTATAGACTTGATTTGAGTTTTCAAACTCATTGAGGTTTAACAGTTCTAAAGCATAATTGATTTCGAAAGTACTCCAGCTGAATCGATGTCCTCGCTGATACCAATAAAGAAGTTGAGATATTTCTGTTTCACTTGGTAAGTCTGTGTGATCTATTAGCTTAAAAGTAATATCCATTGAGTGGAGTAGGTCAGAAAGTATTGCAAAGCGGTTTAAGTCATCAGTTGACAATGAAGCTCTGGATGGTTTGACTTCATGAACCTCATAAGCACCTTCTTTGGTTTGAACCAAGAAATCTGGAAAACAATACTGTTCATTGGCTAGCAAGATTTTTAATGCTTGTGAGCGATAATTTAAGATGTTTTGATCTTGTTCTAACGAGATTGCATGAGCGAGTTCGAGTCGGCTTTCTAAGGGGATTGCTCCACAACATTTTTCACTCGGGAAAAGTGAAGTTCGACGACCAAAAGCACCTTGGTAAATTTTGCGTTGGAGCCTGTAAATAATTTTGTGTAATTGCTTTTCATAAATTTAAAGGTGATTGCTTAAGCGGTCACCGAATTCAATAATAAAGCGGCTCATGGCTAAACGCCAGTCGCGAATAGGCATATTCCACTTT
>NZ_VOZB01000018.1:0-31129 GCF_013420005.1 Acinetobacter sp. YH12040 | reverse complement strand
GCTTACGCGCCTGCGCAATGGCTGCGTCTGGCGCCAGATACCGGCCTCCATCGGAGAAACTGTCCGAGGTTATGTTGACGATGCCGAAAATGATGAGCGATTTATTCATGGGGGCTTCTATAATAATCTCTGTACACGACAAAAATAGATAACTCATTGAAATAATGTCACAATAATTGTTTTCTAACGACGAATACTATGACACATCTCAATGAGTTATATCTTATCTTAAACAAATCTCTAAAATGGAACAAGTCACATTTAAAGTGCTTTGCGCTCATCATGCTTGTGATTATTTTAAAGCAAACATGTAATCTTTCTTCTGCATCTAAAGCCTTGCCCATCAAGTGTTTACCACAATCATTTTATCGACGTATGCAGCGCTTCTTTGCAGGTCAGTATTTTGATTATCGTCAAATTTCTCAGTGTCATCACCAGAACGATGGTGATGACTACGGCGATCTGACCCCAAAGGATTCGGCCTCCGCGCAATGCAGGCTCCAGTCGGCAAAAGAGACGGAGCCGATCAGAGAGTAGGCAAAATCGGGACGGGCAACAGGAAAGAGGATGCCGGAGGGCTGCCGGATACTATCGGCGGCAAATAGGATGGATCGCCTGTGCCGTTATCGTGCCGGTCGAGTGCCATCCAGGAAACGATTGGGCGAATCGCCGTCACGCTTCATTTTGCCTGCGAGGTTGAGTAGATTTTTCAGTGCGGAGTTGCGATTGAACGGCGACCAGACGGCTGTAAAGGCAACCGGCTCCGGTTCATCGAGGAAGGGCAGGAAGACGATGCCGGTCGTCGGCAACAATGACGTTGCCTCGCCGACGATAGTGATGCCGAAGCCTTGTCCGACCATAGATAGCAGCGTGTCGCGCCCCACATCAAAGCGCCGGATCGACGGTGCGGGCCAACGCCCGGCAAGGCGCAGCACGATATGGTCATGGACCTGCGGGCCGGTGCCACCATAGCGAACAATGAAAGTCTCGCCGACCAGATCGGACCAAGTGATTGCGGACTGCCCGGCGAGGCGATGCCCATCCGATAGCACGGCCACCAGCGGTTCGGTCCAGATCGGTCGGGTATGGCAGTCGGGCATCTCGGGCTTGCCCGCGACGAACACCACGTCGAGCTGGTCAGCACGAAGCTGCATCACCGCATCGCGGGCTGTGCCTTCGGTGATCTCAACCTCAATGCCCGTATGTTCTTCCCGATAATGACGGATCAGCTCCGTGAGAAAGCTGCGTGGGATTAAGGCATGGATGCCGATGCGAAGCCGGCCGTATTCTCCTTGAGCTGTCATGCCTGCGGTCTTCACTGCGTGATCGAGTTGATCGACACCCGCCGTGACACGCTCCATGAAGTGCCTGCCTGCGTCTGTTAGCCGAACGCCCCGCGCATGGCGCTCAAATAGCAGGACACCAAGGTTATCCTCCAGCGCTTTCACACGCGCGCTGACGCTCGACTGGCTGATACCAAGTGCCTTGGCCGCATGCCGAAAATTCAGATGCTCGGCGACGGCGATGAACTGAACAAGGGAAATGAGCGGTATCCTGCCAGACAGGATACCGACATTCACGAGGTTTCGATGGTTAGTGCGCCGCATCGGAGCGGGCCTGCTACCAGTCGTCGGTTAGACGACTGGCGACTTCTCGGTGGCAGCCCCACGGAGCCGAAGGAGCACCAGCCCCAACGAAACCAGTACCGCCATCGCCGTGGCGTAACAGATCACGGGCCACGCTGTGTCACCGTTTAAAAGTGCCACCGCCAATGTCCCGACAATGCTGACTATCAGGCTTTGAACGCAGAAGTAGAACGCGACCGCTGATCCCGCGATGTCGTCGAACTCTGCCAAAGCGCCGTTCGCGGTAACGGACACCGTGAAGACAATACCGACCGCGACAACCCACATCGGTAGGATGAAGGTGAGGAATGACGGCGAGCCGTAAAGTTCGCCGATCCCCAACAGGACCGCTCCGCAAACAAGCAACGCCATCCCACGCGCCACGCATCCTGCGATGCCCCATCTGGCGACAAAGGACTTCGCGAAACGGGTTGTCACGATCATTACAAGCGCGACAGTGGCGAAGGCAAAGCTGAATCCGATCTCGGAATATTCCGCTTGGCCTATGAGCACACGGGGAGCCGTCGAGAAGAAGACGAAGTAGGTGCCCATACCGGCGCTAAAGCCGACAGTGTAAACCCAAAAAGCCGGACTCGCGAAGATCGGCAAGACAGATCGGCGCGTCTTGACTTGATCCAGAGGGCGGGTTTCGTGCCACCTGAAACCCGCATTTAGGAGTGCGAGCATCGCCAGTATAGCCAAAGTAATGAATATCGCCTGCCATCCCAAGAACTCGCCGATCAATACTCCGGCGATAGGGCCGAGCGCAGGCACGAACGCCAGCATCGAACTGAAAAGGCCGTAGATGACGACACCCTCAGGACGGTTGGCATAAACGTCGCGAACCGTCGCGAACGTCGCCACCAGCATGGCCGACGCGCCCACTGCTTGAAGTAGACGGAAAGCGACAAAGGCCGGTGCAGTTGAAGACCAAGCTGCTCCCAGAGACGCAATGACGAAAGCCGTTGCGCCCGCAAGTAGAATTGGCCGTCGCCCGATTCTGTCTGAGAGCGGACCAAAAATCACCTGGCCCACGCCGAGCATCACCATATAGAGGCTCAACGTGAGTTGGATCATAGCGGGCGTCGTGTTCAGGATGCCGGGCATCGCTGGAACGACAGGGAGATAAATATCCATCGCCAGTGAAGCGAGGATGTCGAAAGGAGCCATCAGCAGCAGTGCTGCCGGCAGCGTATAGGCCCACGCGGGGCGTGTGGTGGTCATGACGAATCAACCCTCGATTAAGGAATACCGGGCGACGTCTGCTCGTCAGCAATCAGATGAGACTAGCCTTACAGAGCGCCGCAACAACAATACTGGTTGTTGCGGCTTACTTGTCTGCTGACTTGGAATTTCCCATCTGATTACTCCACGCTTACGAATATGAATTGCTACATTTTATCCGATTATCTTTTGCTTTGCAATGCGGCATGGGCGCACTCAGCGTTCCAGCCCCCTCTGCCGCCCTAAATGCTTGCTCCAATGCATCGAGCACCATATCTGTATTCATCCGTGTCGATACTTTCCATCCAACAATTGCTCGTGAGAACACATCAATAATAAATGCAGTATAAACCCAGCCTGAATTTGTTTGAATATACGTAAAGTCACTCACCCACAGTTGGTCAGGATGATCAGCAGTAAAATTACGTTTTACCAAGTCATCCGCTCGTTTTTGATCATCTCGGCTACGGGTGGTTTGTTTGTTCTTACCACGCCAAACACCTTTTATACCTAGCTTTTGCATTAATCGAGCAACAGTACAGCGCGCAATAATATAGCCTTCACGTTTCAGTTTTTGCCAGACTTTACGTACACCATACCGACCTGAACTTTCCTTCCAAATTCGTTTAATCTCCTCAGCATGATGCAAGTCATGTAAATCTCGCTTTGCTCGATGTTCTGGATTTTCACAGAGATCTAGAGTCCGGTAATAGGTTGAAGGTGCGATCGGTAAAATTCTACAAATCGCCTCGACTCCGTACAGCTCTTTATTATTATGGATAAAATCCACCATTATTTGTGTGGGCGGTCGAGCTCCGCCTGGGCGAAAAAAGCGGCTGCTTTACGTAGAATTTCATTGGCGCGTTGCAGTTCTTTATTTTCGCGTTCGAGTTGTTTGATACGTTCTTGGTCTGAAAGCTGCTGTACTTTAACTGGATTTTGTTTATCTAAATATTTTTGATACCAAACACGTAGTGTTTCAGGAGTACAACCCTTGCGCAGTATACTGCTCAGGGAGCAATAGCGGTGATCGCAGCCCAATTCGATGGATAATCTTTCTCGGATTCAATCAATAATTGAACCGCTCTTTCTCTGATTTCAGGGGTATATTTTACTTTTTTCATCGGGACATTCTCTCAGAAAGCTTGGTCTCCGACAAACCCGGTACGGTTCAAAAATCTTCCATTGATTTATTTATATCTGTTAAACCAGTCGCATTATGAAATGTAATATAAGTAGAAATTTCAGTATAAATGGTCATGATCTTTTCTAAATTTGAATATCTAAGCGTCTTCATTAATCAACCTTATTGATTATTAGTTTCTTCTTTTAAAGCTCTTTGTACTGTTGCTATCCCTACTTTAAACTTTTCTGCAACACCTCTAAATGTTGAATTTTCTTCAGCCATTGCTTTTCGTATTTCAACATAGTCAACCTTCCGCTTTCTTCCCTTATATAAGCCCTTCGCTTTGGCTTTTGCAATTCCTTCCTTTTGACGCTCACGGATCATGGAGCGTTCAAACTCTGCAAATGCAGCAAGCATCTGAAACATGAGTTTATTTATTGCCGATTGTGCTACATCATGACTGAAGGTCAAATTCTCTTTATGAAAAATAATGGTTATACCACGATCATTCAGACTATTCACAATTTCGTTCAGATCATTTGTATTACGTGCCAGACGATCAATACTATGAACATGCACCGTATCACCTTCACGCAGATAGTCGAGCATTGCATTTAACTGAGGACGTTCACGGCTACCACCGCTTGCCTTTTCAGTAAAGGTCTTATCCAGGCTGATTCCATCTAATTGACGTTCAGTATTTTGTTCAGTTGAACTGACTCGAATATATCCGACCTGATTAGGCATTCTGTACCGTTAGAGTTTAGATAATTAAATACATATTGTACCGAAATTAAATATTAAGTCTATAAATACGGTTTTTGAGTTGCTTTTTAAGACTTTATTTTGTTCCGTTAGGCTATACTCTATAGTTACATAATTCGTGATTTAAAGAGACCTAGAAAAAGAGAAATGGTATTTATTTGAGCTAATCAAAGTTGAGAAACTTTAGAATTCTTGCGTTAGTCAAATTTTAAGCAGCCAAAAGCTATATTTTATGAGGTTTTAGCCAATTCAAAAATTAGATAAACTATACTTTCGCAAGAGGTCTTTTGATTAAATAATAAGCGTGGAACGTGAAAAATCATAAAAAAAGCCCACCTTGGGGAAGATGGGCTATCAACTAGAAACTACAGCATTGATTTCTATAGAGAATTATAACGCTGTTATTCCTAAGTAGTAATGTCCTACCTTAAAACCAAATAGAAATGTCCTATACAGACATTTCCAAGTCAAGCACAGGATTCAGATTTCGTTCTTTGATTACTGTCTTCTGTGCACGTCTGCTTGGCATAGATTGAGAACGATTACGTTTGTTTTGCTGTTCCAATTCTTCATGCTGTTGTTGAATATGATTGAGAACTGCACCTAAACGTTTATTCTCAACAATCTCTCGCTGGTTAAGCTGACTTAATTTATCGAAGATGCTGTAATTGATTTTTCTTCCCTGATATTCAATCGCGACTGTACCATCCGGGTATTCCAGGAACTCAAGATACTTACTAATCAATCTTTGGTTTTCTTCCGTGTTTTCCAGGAGATATACGCATTTATCATAAGTAATCGTCAGGCTATTCGTGACTCTGCGGGGTTCACGCCAGGTAAAAATATCATCTAATTCTTCGGCTGTTTCAGTGACAGTCCGGTGTAGATCCTTGGGATTAAAGGCCATCTTGGCAAACTTCTGATTGAATTGCTCAATGAAGCAGGGTAGCCAGGCATTCGCTTGTTCAATCGAACAGATGCCTTCCAGGCGCATTTCTTTGATCAGACGGTCCTGAAGCGTTCTATTGGCTCGTTCTACACGGCCTTTGGCCTGTGGTGAATTAGCGAAGATAATATCGATATTCAGGGTGCTGAGTACGCGCCCAAATTGCGTAATCTTGGTGTCTTTCTTGCTGCTTTGATTCACCCTGAAGACTGAATGTTTATCGCTGTAGAAGGCTAAAGGCTTACCATGCTGCTCAACATACAAACGTGTTGAAATCATATAGTCAAAGGCTGATTCTGACTCACAGAAGCGTAAGTGCTGCAATTTTCCTGTGGCGTCATCGATAAACACCAATAGACAGCATTTAGGGGCTCTTCCTTCAAACCAGTCATGATGTGAGCCATCAATTTGGATCAGTTCACCATAACAGTCCCGGTTATAACGAGGCTGATATGGGCGTTTCAGGCGTTTGGAGCGAGGAATCCATAAATCGGCTGCAATCATCCAGGAACGCAGGGTTTCCACTGAAATATCGAATCCATGAATGGTAGTCAGCTTTTCATGCGCTAAAGTGGGTCCGAAACCATGGAATTGCTCAGCAACCATATTGAGGCACTTGAGCCTGAGTTCTTCAGGAAGCCTGGAATTGCTGGTTTGACCACGACCGGCATGGGCTAATGCAGCTGGGCCTTGAGCTTTGTATTTTTGCAGTAAACGCCTGATCTGACGTTCTGAAATATGAAGTAGCTGAGCAGCCTGGGATTGAGTTATGCGTTGATCGCAGATTTCCTGCACGACCGACAATCGTTTAAGTTCTTTATCCGACATAGACACCAACATATCAAACCGTCCGCTTCGATAATCGCAAAAGCGCATATTCTAAAAGCGGACATTTTTACTTTGGAGAAACCGGACATTTCTATTTTGGAGTTACAAACGCATTTCGTATAAGGTGTATTATGTTAATTTTAGATTTTTTAAAAAATTAGGGCATCCATGAATCCTTTAGAATTCTACTGTTTAATATTGAAAAATATGGATAAAAACCTGGCTAAGAAACTAGGTAAAATTGAGAAAAAATATACTAATGTTCCATTTAAAAATGATGAAATAGCTAAAGTTAAAATTAAATCCGAATTTGCTTCAGAAATGGGGTTTTTCGTACTTAATTCAGCAACTTCTTTAGCTGTAGATGAAGAAAACTATAATTTTGCATACTGCTTAAAAATCTTAGAACTATATCCAATTAAGAATAACGATTTTTTTTATTGGAATGAGCATATAAAGCTATTTTCAGAATTAGAAAAAAATAATTTTTTATATGAAGATGTCTGCAAACTACATGATTTTCTGGTAAATAACTTTAGCTTTAACGGTGATTTAAAGAATATTATTAGTCATGAGATGCTTAGAAATTCTGGCGTCAATATACTGCTAATTTTAATTCACTTAGATCATTTAATTTCTAAGAAGTGGGGATTCCAATCAATCTCACTAAACCAAGCATTAAAGTTTAAGTTTAAAAATAAACGACCATACTTCCCATCAAAAACTTTTACAGATTTTCTTTTATTTATCTTAAAGATAAATGCAAAGTTTGAAGCAACAAAAGGACATAAAGTCGAGATTCTGAAGACTATTCCTCCAACTAATGGTTTTGAGCAATGGTTAGATCCTTCTCTCGAAGATGAACAAATTAAAGAATTTATACAACTAATTAAAAAAGTTAGAGAAAACAGAAGACTATGCTACTTGAATGAAGTCTATGAGTTCCTAGGTCTACCTTATGGTGAGTTTAAAAATGATGAAATTTATGAACAAGTCTCAGAAGAGAATTATTTATTCCTGAAAAATGAACTTCCAGAAGATAAGTGGTTTGAAAGTATTAATGCCATAGCTGGCCTATGGTTAATATATTTTTGGCAAGACTTTTATTATAAACATTTTCAAAAAACAGCCAGCGTTTCTACGTTAGCTACATCAGAAGATTTTATCGTGATATGGGAAGCCTTCCTGAAGAAATATCCTTCAGAAGGCCAATATCTTTGGCCTTCTGAATTGATATTACAAGATAAATAAATTTTTATTTACGAGGTGGATTATTGTCTCGGCCACCACCTGATGGATTTCCAGTAGTACTAGGCCAACCTGCTGTGCTCATAGTTTTCATCCTTATTTAGATTTCGTAGGTTTATGATTAGGATTCAATTGTCGGCTACGGTTGTCCTGATTCTGCGCATGTTGAATATTATTAGGATTTTTTACTGTAGCACGTTGATCATTCGCTGTTTGTGTCATTGCTTTCTCCTTAAAATGTTTGAACATCTGACAAGGAAAGTATGGCTTCAAAAAAATATGCATCTTGCCTGAAAAACAGTAAAAAAGTTTAAATTTTAACCAAAAAAATTATGTATTTAACATAATGGTGTTATACGAAATTAATGGATGTTCGTATAAATTACTTGCATATTGTATTCGATCGAATACAATATAGTGAGAAGATAAGGAATCCTCATGATTGAAATTAAACGTCTTCCAGAATTTGATGAATGGTTGGATGGCATTAAAGACAATATGACCCGTATCCGCCTGAATCGTCGATTAGATAAGGTTCAACGTGGAAACTGGGGAGACATTAAACCTCTCCAAGATGGCGTTTGGGAAATGAGAGAATTCTTCGGTTCTGGATGGAGGATGTATTACATCCAACATGGTGACGTTGTGATTGTAATGCTTGGTGGTGGAGATAAATCAACTCAACAACAAGACATCGATCGGGCAGTCAAACTATCGAAAACATTGGAGGATTAAAATGGTTAAAGTCGCTGATTTACCAAGTTTTGATATGGCTGAGTCGCTCAAAACTGAAGAAGACATTGTGATGTATCTCAATATGGTTCTTGAAGAAAATGATCCAGCTGAATTAGCCCATGCACTTGGTGTTATTGCTAAAGCTCGTGGCATGACTCAAATCGCTAAAGAAGCAGGGATTGGGCGTGAAGCACTCTACAAAGCCCTACGTCAGGATTCAGCACCACGTTTTGATACGATTAATCGTGTAGTAAATGCTTTAGGCTTAAAACTCACAGTACAACACGCTTAAAACTTTAAAAATATAGTAAAAATGGGAGCTAAAGGCTCCCATTTTTAGATTCGTATAAGGTGTATTATGTTAATTTTAGAAATTCTATATAAATATAGAATTTTTAAAACTTAAATTCTGGCATGTGTCCCATACTTATCAATCATGATCGAACTGGCTTCATTTAGACCACGTACTGTGACATTCGCACCATTCTTTTGAAATTTATTTACAACAGAATCAAGCATGGCGACTGATGTTACATCCCAAATGTGAGAATGGGTCAAATCAATAATCACCTCCTTTACATCCTCTTTAAAGTCAAAACCTTGCATGAATTTTTCAGAAGAACTAAAGAAGATCTGACCTCTCAACTCATATAAACGGGCCATTCCTTCAAAAGATGCTGTCACCTGGATATCATTTTCAAGTTTATTCGCCAGGAACAAGGCTGAAAGTAATACGCCTGTTAACACACCCAAAGCCAGGTTATGCGTAGCAACAACTACAATCACCGTCGCAATCATGACGATATTACTACTCTTAGGATTATCTTTTAACTGAGTGACAGAACTCCATTCAAAGGTACTGATAGAGACCATTATCATTACCGCTACCAATGCAGCCATTGGAATCACTTTGAGCCAGTCGCTGATAAATACAACCAGAATAAGAAGAAAAATGCCCGCAGAGAATGTTGATAAGCGTGTAAGGCCACCTGATTTTACGTTAATCATAGATTGACCAATCATTGCACAACCGGCCATGCCACCCATAAAGCCAGAAGCAATATTCGCAATCCCTTGTCCCTTACATTCCTGATATTTATCACTTGGCGTATCAGTCATTTCATCCACGATAGTTGCTGTCATCATCGATTCAAGTAAACCTACAGCCGCCAGTGCGACTGAATAAGGCAAAATAATCATCAATGTTTCAATATTCAAAGGAATATCTGGAATCAAGAACATTGGAAGTGTGTCAGGTAAAGACCCCATATCGCCCACGGTCCGTACATCAATTCCTAAAGCGATTGCCAATAATGTGATTGCAATGATGCAGACTAGTGGAGAAGGGAGTAATTTTCCTAATTTGGGAACCAGAGGGAATAGATAAATAATTGCTAAACCTAAAGCAACAAAAGCATATACATGCCAGGTCACATTAATCAGTTCAGGCAATTGAGCCATGAAAATTAAGATCGCTAACGCATTTACGAATCCAATAACCACAGATTTAGATACAAACCGCATTAACTTGGCGAGCTTTAAATAGCCTGCCAATATTTGAATCACGCCTGTCAAAATTGTTGCTGCCAGCAGATATTCAAGCCCATGCTCTTTGACCAATGTGACCATAAGCAGCGCCATTGCACCAGTGGCTGCTGAAATCATGGCAGGACGACCACCTACGAAAGAAATCACGACGGCAATACAGAAGGATGCGTATAGACCAACTTTAGGATCTACACCTGCAATAATTGAAAATGCGATGGCTTCAGGGATGAGTGCAAGACCGACGACTAATCCGGCAAGTACATCCCCACGGATGTTAGAGAACCACTGTTCTCGGACATTAGATAACATAAACATAGCCTGTTTTTTAATTTTTCAGATAGGCTAGTGATGTGATATATACAACACACAAACGACTACACCACATCACTAGACAGTGATGAGTTATTTACAGATTTAAGACGATAAATAAACTTAAGGTGGCGTAAGTGTCATAAGATGAAAGAACGTTTTAGAGTAAAAAAATCAGGACAAGGGTAACAGCTAGGTACTTTTTTATAAAGCCTGGATGTTATATCCAAGCTTTGTTTAATCGGTATTTTATGAAGCTTTTGGCTCCCCAAGTAATTGACCTATTTCCAAACGTGTATAGCCACGTTCTTTAAAAATCAAAACAATAGCCTGTTTATAATCTTCAGAAGTAGAAGTCTTATACTTAGTTATCAGTTGATTTTCAGAATTCAGCTCAAGATCATTTTTGATGGTCAATACTTCGCTAGAGATCTTGTTAAAGATATTTAGGTTAAACATACAGGCACTCGTCATCCGTATTATAGCGGCCCGACTATAACGAATACCTGTCTTAGCTACGCTAGACACCCTTGGCCGCAAGGATTACAAATTAAGAAAAATTCCGCAAGTTTTTGTCTATTGAAAGAATAAATAATCTCCCAACTGCTATCTATTTAACATAATGGTGGTTATACGAAATTCTGTTGTAGCCCCATACATTCAAGTTTATTTCTTGCATGAATGTATCCTATAGGATACATTACTCTTATGTACTCAATATATACCACTGAAGTCTTTGATGACTGGTTTACTAAGTTAAAAGACCTGCAGGCAAAAAGACGTATACAAGTCCGAATTGATCGGGTTGAAGATGGAAACTTTGGAGATACTGAACCAGTAGGTGAAGGTGTTTCTGAATTACGTTTCTTCTTTGGACCTGGCTACAGGATCTATTACTGTAAGCAAGGGCAAAGGGTCGTTATTCTTTTAGCAGGCGGAGACAAGTCTACGCAAAGTAAAGATATAAAACTTGCCCTACAATTAGCACAAGATTTAGAGGAGGAGCTGTAAATGGCTATCAAACTTCGCAAATGGGACAGTGCTGAACATCTTAAAACAGAAGAAGATATGCAAGCTTACCTACAAGCCTGTATCGATGAATCTAATGGTGATGCGGCATTCATTGCAAAAGCTTTAGGTAATATTGCTAAAGCTAAAGGAATGGCTCAATTATCAAGAGACACTGGTTTAGGTCGAGAAAGTCTTTATAAAGCACTTTCTGGCGATGTAAATCCAAGCTTTGATACTGTTATTAAAGTCGTAAAAGCACTGAATTTACGCTTAGCAATTTAAAAAAAACTAGTAAAAAAGGGAGCTTTAAGCTCCATTTTTCATTTCAACTTCGTATAACGTGTATTATGTTAATTTTAGGAAAAGTGAAAAATAATCTACAATAGAATCTACGAAAAATTGGCCATCAATTATGCCTGATTTCTCCAGTGGAAATAATTGGATTGTGAGATCCCCCACTCAAAATCATAAATTAGAAAGAATTGAAGCATTTCTTTCCAATTATGCTTATAAACCTCACCGACATGATACTTATGCTATTGGCAGGACTCTTTCCGGAGTTCAAAACTTTCATTACAAAGGTACATTGCAACATAGCTTGCCAGGCATGACTATGGTTCTACACCCGGATGAAAAGCATGATGGTGAATCAGGAACATTAGATGGCTATCGCTATAGAATGATTTACATCGAACCAGCGATGATCCAAACCATTTTAAAGGGTAAACCTTTGCCTTTTATCAGACATGGCTTAAGTAATGATATTCGCCTGTTTAGGGCAATGGATAGCTTTCTAAATAATATAAATAATTATATGGATACCCTAGAAGAGGAAGATGCTCTATTTGATTTGGCAACTACACTGTGTGAAATTTCAGATACTTCATCTAACCAAAACAAAAAATTTGACTACAAGGCAGCAGAGAGAGCGCGTGAGTGTATTTTGGCGTATCCACATGAAAACTTAAGTTTGTCAGATTTAGAGAAACATGCTGATCGTGACCGCTGGAGCCTTTCTCGTGATTTCCGATTATTATTTGGAACTAGCCCACACCGTTATATGATCATGCGTCGCTTAGAAACAGTTAAGTTCTACCTTGCTCAAGGGGAGTCTATTGTTAATGCTGCTTTAAATGCAGGCTTTTTTGATCAGAGTCATATGACCAGACATTTTATAAAAACATTTGGTTTAACTCCCACTCAATGGAAAATGATAAATATTAAAAGATAGCCGTTCGATTTGAACGGCTAATTTGTCCTACAGCAGATTTATTCCATTAAGAAAATCTTTGAACATAAAAAGCCCTGATAAAATCAAGAGTATACCCATCAGCTTATTTAGCCGATTAAACCAGATAGGATTAGCAATTTTGTTGCCTAATACTTTTCCAACCAGAGCATAGGTGAATGGTGCGCCAACAGCACCAAGTGAAATCAGTAAAGAAACTATCAAGATCATGATTCCTGTGATTTTGGCTGCAGGGTACATAATTGTCGTAACAGGTAGAATGACGAGAATGGCTTTTGGATTTAATAACTGAATAAATAAGCCATTTAAGAATGTTAGATGGCTTTCTTGCTGTTGAGTTGTTTCTACATTCGCCCTAATCATTTTTATAGCCAAGTAGAATGTATAAATTGCACCCGCTAAAGCAATATAATGAATCAATCCATGTGGAATAACAGCTTCACCTATATAGCCAAACAATACGAATAAGATCAACATGGCGAAACCAATGCCTAGGTAAAATCCTATAGTCTTTTTTAATTGACCTGTAAGGCCAGAATTTAGCCCCATAAAATTTACAGGGCCTGGGCTATACATAACGCTTAATGTATAAAGAAATATTTCCACAGAGTTCACTCAATTAGATAGCAATAAACATCAAAGAGAGAACGGTATCGAGTTATAGGCCTTAAAGATTGTACGTTTGTGCTGAACTAATTAAAAATTTCTATTTAACTTATGTTCACCTAAAGTTCACTTCATAAGTGTATAAAGAAACTATGTATTGTATTTTCAATTGCTTATATAAATATTAGTCTTGGTTTAGAATTTTAAAGTTCATGAACTATGAGAAAAAACTAAGATACGATCAAAATTGTAGAACAACAAAATTATTTATACTAATTTACAAGCCACGCTGTTTAAGCGTGTCATTAAAAAATAAATCTTTTAATCTCTCCACACAATCTCCACACAATCTCCACACAACATCAGCAATTCATAAACACTGCTATTTCAAAATAGTAGTATCTAAAACCCCCCCTCTGAAAAAGCATGTCAACACATTATCATTTAATAGGTTCAATACTTATTACAACTGTACTTTTAATCGGCTGTACACAAGCCAAAGATGCTGAACAGTCCCCAACAGAAATGCCACCAGCGGTTGTCAGTACCATCACGGTATTACCGCATTCCATGAATTTAATTGAAAATCTTCCAGGCCGTGTTGTCGCTTACCGTATTGCTGAAATTCGCCCGCAAGTAGGTGGAATTGTTGATAAAGTACTTTTTAAGCAAGGCTCTTATGTGCAAGCAGGTCAACCGCTTTTTAAATTGAATTCTGAAATATTTCAGGCAGATGTAAAAAGCAATCAAGCCACTTTAAACCGTGCACAAGCTGAGGTGACACGTTTGCAGGTGCTGTTAAAACGCTACACTGAATTAGTAAAAGTAAATGCGGTTAGTCAGCAGGAATACAACAATACCGAAGCAGATTATCAAAAAGCAAAAGCCGATGTGGCGCAAATGCAAGCCATGTTAAGCAGACAACAACTTAATCTTAAATATGCGACTGTTACAGCCCCTATCTCGGGAACGATTGGTGAAATCTTAGTGACTGAGGGTGCATTAGTTGGTCAAGGTGATACTAATGCAATGGCCGTAATACAACAGATTAATAAAGTCTATGTTGATGTAAAGCAATCAATTAGTGATTATGAAAAACTACAGGAAGCTTTACAGCAAGGTGACGTGTCAAATACCAAACATACGGTTGAAATCCTAAATAGTCAGGGTAAACCTTATAACGTTACAGGTGAAATCCTATTTTCGGATACTAAAGTTGATCCTGATACGGGTGATGTCACAATCCGTATTTTAGCCAATAATGAAAATCAAAAACTTTTGCCAGGCATGTATGTTCGAGTCAATATGAGCCGAGCTCAAGTTGAAAATGCGCTCCTAGTTCCAGAACAAGCGATTCAACATGATATTAGTGGTAAAGCCAATGTTACGATTGTTAATCAAAAAGGTTTAGCGCAAAGCAAGCCTGTTCAGCTTGGTCAACGTTATCAAAATAACTATGTGATCAAACAAGGGTTACAAGCAGGTGAGAAAGTCATTGTTGAAGGGGCTGATCGTATACAGCCTGAGCAAAAATTAAAAATTAAGCAGTGGCAACCTACAAATATTAAGGAAAATGGAGGACAGCAATAATGTCCCAATTTTTCATTAGGCGTCCTATTTTTGCATGGGTGATTGCTTTATTTATTATTCTGTTGGGTGTACTAAGCATCCCCAAGTTACCTATTGCACGATTCCCAAGTGTTGCGCCACCACAGATTAGTATTACGGCAATCTATCCAGGTGCTACGCCAAAAACATTGAATGATAGTGTTGTGACCTTGATTGAGCGGGAAATGTCAGGTGTCAAAAACTTACTTTATTACAGTTCAAGTTCAGATAGTTCTGGAACAGCAACAATCACCGCAACATTTAAACCAGGTACAGATGTAGAACTTGCACAAATTGATGTGCAAAACAAAATTAAAGCCATTGAGTCACGCTTACCTCAAACAGTGCGACAACAAGGGCTGATGGTCGATGCTGCGTCGTCTGGTTTTTTAATGATGGTGGGCTTAAGTTCACCGAATGGCAAATATAGTGAAATTGATGTCAGTGACTATATGACTCGCTATGTGATTGAAGAATTAAAGCGGGTTGACGGTGTTGGTAAAGTCCAAAATTTTGGTGCTGAAAAAGCCATGCGGATTTGGGTCGATCCAGATCGTTTGGTTTCTTATGGATTGAGTATTCAAGATGTGAATACAGCCATCCAAAACCAAAACTTGCCGATATCACCAGGTCGTATTGGTGATGTTCCTGCTTTGACGGGGCAACAAATTACTATTCCTTTAACTGCTCAAGGTCAATTAGAAACTGTAGAGCAATTCAAGAAAATTAGTTTACGTGCTCAACAAAATGGCGCCAATGTTCGACTGTCGGATGTCGCTCGTGTCGAAATCGGGGCACAGATGTATAACTTTGCGATTTTAGAAAATGGCAAAGCCTCTACAGCTGTGGCGATACAAATGAGTCCTGGTGCCAACGCTGTCAAGACTGCAGAAGGTGTTAAAGCGAAAATTGAACAGTTAGGTTCAGCACTGCCTGATGGTATGAAATTCTCTATACCTTACGACACTGCACCTTTTGTAAAAATCTCGATTGAAAAAGTAATCATGACATTGCTTGAAGCTATGGCATTAGTTTTTATTGTCATGTTTATCTTTTTACACAATGTTCGATACACCTTAATTCCGGCGATTGTTGCACCGATTGCATTGCTTGGCACATTCTCAGTCATGCTGCTTGCTGGTTTTTCGATTAATGTGCTGACCATGTTCGGTATGGTGCTTGCGATCGGGATTATTGTCGATGATGCGATTGTGGTCATTGAGAATGTTGAACGCATTATGGCGACAGAAGGCTTATCTCCAGTTGAAGCCACATCTAAAGCCATGAAGGAAATTACCAATCCGATTATTGGCATCACCTTAGTGTTAGCCGCTGTATTCTTGCCGATGGCATTGGCGTCAGGCTCAGTGGGGATTATCTATCGTCAGTTCACCATTACCATGTCGGTTTCAATTTTATTCTCAGCTTTCCTTGCACTGACATTAACCCCTGCGTTATGTGCAACGATGTTAAAACCGATTGATCAAGACCATCAGAAAAAGGGTGTTTTTGCATCGTTTGATCGCAGTTTTGAGAAGCTGAACAATCGCTATGAACGCAGTTTATTTAAAGTAATTAAACATAAAACCCTCGCAATGTTATGTTTCTTAGGCATTGTCATTGTGCTGATTTTTAGTTTTAAACACGTTCCGACTGCGTTTATGCCAGAAGAAGATCAGGGGTGGTTTATGACTTCGATTCAACTTCCTGCGGATGCAACTCAAGAACGTACCCGTAAAGTCGTTGCTGAGTTTCAAAATTATTTAGACCAAGAAACGGGGATTAAAGACAATATGGCGGTCTTAGGTTTTGGTTTTAGTGGATCTGGTCAGAATACAGCGATGTATTTTACCAATCTATTGCCATTCGAAGAGCGTACTATTACGGCACAAGAAGTCGTGAATAATGCCAATATAGCGATGGCTGAAAGTTCAGAAGGTCAAACCATGTCTGTGTTACCACCAGCAATTGATGAATTGGGTAACTCATCTGGTTTTTCACTGAGATTATTAGATCGTGGCAATATTGGCATGCCTGCTTTAAGAGAAGCACAAGATCAGCTTTTAGCATTAGCAGCACAAAGTAAAATCGTGGCGGAGGTCTATCCTGAAGGTTTGCCAGATGGCAGTTCTGTACAGCTTAAAATTGATAGAGATAAATTGCAGGCATTAGGTGTTAATTTCAGTGATGTGACCGATATTATTTCAACCTCAATGGGTTCGATGTATATCAATGATTTTCCAAATCATGACCGTATGCAGCAAGTCATTGTGCAACTTGATGCCAAATCACGCATGAGTATTGAAGATATTCTTCAGATTAAGGTGAACAGTCAAAGCGGTAAATTGGTTTCAATGTCTGAAATAATTACTCCAATTTGGCAACATTCCCCACAACAATACAATCGTTACAACGGTCGTCCATCATTGAGTATTTCTGGCAGTCCAGCAGCAGGTATATCTTCAGGACAAGCCATGACTGAGATGGAAAATTTGATTGAACAACTTCCGAAAGGTGTGGGTTATGAGTGGACTGGGATTTCTCTAGAAGAAAAACAGTCGGAATCACAAACCTTGTTTTTATTACTGTTGTCGATGTTAGTCGTTTTCCTTGTCTTGGCAGCGCTTTATGAAAGCTGGTCAATTCCATTCTCTGTGATGCTAGTTGTCCCTCTAGGGTTGATTGGCGCCTTTTTAGCAGTAATGTTACGTGGTATGCCAAATGATATTTTCTTTAAGGTCGGCATGATCACGATTATTGGTCTATCTGCAAAGAATGCTATTTTGATTGTTGAGTTTGCAAAAGCACTAAGAGAAGAAGGAATGGGTTTAGTGGAGGCAACCGTTGCAGCCGCTAAATTGCGCTTACGTCCAATCCTAATGACATCTTTGGCATTTACCTGTGGCGTTATTCCTTTAGTCATTGCCAGTGGCGCTAGTTCTGAAACTCAAAAAGCGATTGGTACAGGCGTCTTTGGCGGCATGATCAGCGCAACAATTCTAGCTGTTATTTTTGTACCGATTTTCTTTATTGTCGTCATGAGCATGGTTGAGAAATTCTCGAAACGTAAAGCGGCACATTAAGCATCAAAACTGAGAATAAAAGCTGTGGGTTAACGAGTTTAGCCCACAACAAATCTTTCATTTACATCTTTATTTCAGAATTGATTTAATAAACCATCAATATAGGTTTAATCATGAAAGCTACCAATCTTGATCCGAAACGCTGGTGGATATTGCTCGCTGTCGTGCTTGCATTTCTGCCGATTGTGATTGATATGACTGTACTGCATGTTGCGGTTCCCTCATTAACCCAATCGCTGAGTGCCACAAGTAACCAAGTCTTATGGATTATTGATATTTATCCATTACTTATGGCTGGACTTTTAGTTCCGATGGGAACTTTGGCTGATCGTGTCGGCAATCGTAAGATTCTGCTGATTGGCTTGGTTATATTTGGAATTGCCTCAGTCCTTGCGGCATTTTCCCAAACGGCTTCTATGCTGATTGCCGCACGTGCTTTATTAGCATTAGGCGGTGCCATGATTATGCCCTGTGTATTGGGTATTATTCGCAGAACCTTCGAAGACAGTCGCGAACGTGCCATTGCGCTGGGTATTTGGGGCACAATCGGATCAGCCGGTGCCGCCATTGGACCGCTCATTGGTGGGGGATTGTTAGAATATTTCTGGTGGGGTTCAGTTTTCCTGATTAACGTCCCAATCATGCTGGTTGTCGCACCAATGTGCTATTTCTTATTGTCCCGAAAAGAAGCTATAACCCCTGGACATTGGGCATTTGGTCAAGCGCTATTGCTGATTGTCGGTTTGATTTCGTTTGTATATGCACTAAAAGCAGGCTTAGGCGGTAAACAGTCGTTGTTGATTGTCTTGCCTTTGGTCGTTTTATCTATCGGCTTATTAACCATATTTGTACGCAAACAGCTGAATTCTCCTCAGCCGATGCTAGATCTTTCGCTATTTTCACGTCCTGCTATTTTAGCCGGCATTATTATGGCAATGGTTGCTGCAGGCGCTTTGGCAGGGGTTGAGTTAACTTTGGCAATGGAGCTGCAATATGTCATTCGTTTAACACCGCTGCAAGCCGGTCTTTTTATGGTTCCGATTATGGTTGCGGCCGCTATTGGCGGGCCTATTGCTGGTTTTTTATCCAATAAATTTGGACTCCGTCTGGTTGCGACCATGTCATTAATATTGGCAGCAATTGCGTTGGTCAGTTTGAGTTATTCAGATTTTCATCATCCGGGAATCATCGTTCCCTTTATTTTAGCTTCGATTGGATTAACACTGAGTATTGGTTTAACAGCTTCATCCATTGCGATCATGGGCTCAGTACCTGCAGAAAAGGGCGGTGCGGCAGGTTCACTTGAAAGTACAGGTTATGAACTGGGTACAGGACTAGGTATTACTTTATTTGGTGTTTTCATGGCCTATATATTTGGCAGTCATCTTCAAGTGCCGTCAGATTTAACTGCTGTTTTAGCAGAAAAAGCCAGACTTTCGATTGGTGATACCTATTTAGTGGCGAGCCAGTTACCCGTTGAACAAGGTACAGCATTGATTAACGCAGGTAAAATTGCCTTCAGTTCAGCTCATGTTAATTTATTATTAACAGCAGGGATTATCATCGGGATACTCTCCATTGTGGTATTTTTTATGCTAGCTAAATATCGAGATGAGAATTCATTGTGATGAAATTTATTTGAGGATCATCAAACAGAATGGTTAAGTTCAGACATCAATTTATCTTAAATTTATGGTTTAAATTAAGCCGTATTAATCTGAACTTAACACATTATAAATGAGTTGATGTCTTACGATTTAGTTGAATAGTAAAACAGCTGCCACCTAAGTTTTTGGATTTAGAATAATAAATATGACCTTGGTGTGCTTCAATAATTGCATCAATCACTGCCAAGCCTAATCCAGTACCGCCATCTAGACATGATCTAGAGTCTTCCAGTCGATAGAAGGGTTTGAACAGGTGTTTAAGATGCGATTCATCAATACCAGGACCTTCATCTTCAAACGTCAATACCCAATGTTCTGCTGTGGTTACAGATGTAATATTTATTTTTCCAGCATTCGAATATCTTAGAAAGTTAGAGAACAATGCAATAAAGACCTGTTCCATCCTTCTTATATCAACGCAAACCAATTTATCCGTCAAATTTAAAACAATAGTTAAACCTTTAACATGAAACCGTTCATTAAACATCTGCAGACATTTTTCAATACTATTTTTTAAATTGGTCTTTTCTAGTTCTAATCGTAATTGTTTATTTTCAATAAGTGTCAGTGTCCGTAAATCTTCCACAAGGTAAGATAAGCCTTCGACTTGGTTCAATAAGCTTAGGTGTAAAGCTTTATCGGCAATAAATATACCATCGACAATACCTTGCAAGCGACCTTGTAATATTGTCACAGGTGTTCGTAATTCATGTGCAATTGCAGCATTCCAAACAGTTGAATTCTTAACTGATACTTCAAGTTGGTTTGCCATTTCATTGAAGTTCTCAATAAGAGACTTGATTTCATGTGGAATATCATGATGTGGCTGTTTAATTCTGAGTGCTAAATTGCCTTGTTGAATTTGTTGAATAACATCTGCTAAATCACTAATTGGCTGTGTATAGCGTTTTCCATATTTAAAGGCGAGGATAGTAGAAAGAAAAAAGCCTGTTAATAGCACTAAAAACAGCCAGATAAAGTCAACGGAGGTAACTGAAAATTCATTTGAATTAATAACTTGTGTATTTAGAAAACCTATTTTTATCGCCCAGCTATAAACAAAATAGCCAATCATGAAAGATAACAGCGTAATGCCTAAATTGAATAGGCTCATCATGATAATAAACTGGAAGTTAATTCCAACAGAATTTTTAAAAAAGTTAAATTTCATGATTTTGATCTAAGCGATACCCCACGCCACGGACATTGATTAATAAGCCATTTACATCATTTTCTTCAAGTTTTTTGCGTAATTTGCTGATATGGCTATCTACAGTGCGATCTAAAGCATCACTTTCAGGCATACAGTTTTGGATCAATTCATTACGTGTAAAGACTTTATTCGGTGTTTTTGCCATCAAAAACAGTATCTTATACTCAGTTAACGTAAGGTTGAGCAACTGATTTCTTTGACCATTTGAAATGTAAACTTGATGATGATCTGGATTAATTTCAATATTTCTATAACGAATAATATTAGTTATTTCCATATTTTGGCTTGTACTTCGTCTAAGTACGGCTTGTATTCGTGCAATCACTTCGTTTGGGTTAAATGGCTTAATAATAAAGTCATCAGCACCCATTTTTAGCCCCATGATCTTATTCACTTGATCATCTAAGGCAGTCAGCATAATGACAGGTAAATGACTTGTTTGACGGATGATTTGTAGAATTTCCCAGCCATTTAGTTTGGGTAATTTAATATCAAGGAGAATCAGGTCGATAGAGTTGGCTTTTAGGCACTCTAAAGCTTGTTGTCCATCCAATGCACGGATGACCTGCATGTTTTCATTTTTTATGTATTTTTCAAGAATGTCACCAATATCATAATCATCTTCTACAACGAGAATGACGCTGTTTTCGAAGCTGTGCTGTAGATTTGGATACATATATTTTATCTTAGATGAAGTAGCTATGCATTTTAACATTTAATTGTGTAATGGAGATGATTAGACGAGCAGTCATTTATATTTGTAATTGAGGGGTGACATATAATAAAATTCGTTGCATATCAGTATTAATGAACAAAATGTCAATTATCATTCATTTAACATAATGGCTGTTATACGAAACAGAGATGTAACTCCAAAATAAAAATGTCCGGTTTCTCCGAGGTAAAATATGACTTTTGAACAAAAATAAGCCATTGTTTATTCTTTTTATTTCCAACAAAATTCCAGAACTCATCTACTTCGAGAGATTCATAATGACTTTGCTGAGGCTGAATTTCATAGGTTGATTCAGTTAAAGTACGTAAAACTTTACCGATACTGATGCGCTCAACTTCAGCAATATCTCGTATACCGCTGCCTCTGACCATCAACTGTAATATTTTACGAGTAATACCTGACTTACATCCTAGATAGCTCAGTGCATGATCACCAATAAACTGACGTTTACAGTCTTTGCACTGATAGTTTTGTTTCCCATCTACTTTGATACCATTTTTCTTTATACTATCACTGAGGCAGGTTGGACATTTGATTGCTAGAGTTATTTGCATTTCTCTATTTTATCAAAATCCAATCGGCTTTTTCTTCAGCATACTTTTTGAAACACTACCAAATTTTAAAGTTGTATATCATGAAATTATTAAAAATATTGAGTTTAGTTTGCTTAAGCATAAGTATTGGGGCTTGTGCTGAGCATAGTATGAGTCGAGCAAAAACAAGTACAATTCCACAAGTGAATAACTCAATCATCGATCAGAATGTTCAAGCGCTTTTTAATGAAATCTCAGCTGATGCTGTGTTTGTCACATATGATGGTCAAAATATTAAAAAATATGGCACGCATTTAGACCGAGCAAAAACAGCTTATATTCCTGCATCTACATTTAAAATTGCCAATGCACTAATTGGTTTAGAAAATCATAAAGCAACATCTACAGAAATATTTAAGTGGGATGGAAAGCCACGTTTTTTTAAAGCATGGGACAAAGATTTTACTTTGGGCGAAGCCATGCAAGCATCTACAGTGCCTGTATATCAAGAATTGGCACGTCGTATTGGTCCAAGCTTAATGCAAAGTGAATTGCAACGTATTGGTTATGGCAATATGCAAATAGGCACGGAAGTTGATCAATTTTGGTTGAAAGGGCCTTTGACAATTACACCTATACAAGAAGTAAAGTTTGTGTATGATTTAGCCCAAGGGCAATTGCCTTTTAAACCTGAAGTTCAGCAACAAGTGAAAGAGATGTTGTATGTAGAGCGCAGAGGGGAGAATCGTCTATATGCTAAAAGTGGCTGGGGAATGGCTGTAGACCCGCAAGTGGGTTGGTATGTGGGTTTTGTTGAAAAGGCAGATGGGCAAGTGGTGGCATTTGCTTTAAATATGCAAATGAAAGCTGGTGATGATATTGCTCTACGTAAACAATTGTCTTTAGATGTGCTAGATAAGTTGGGTGTTTTTCATTATTTATAAGAATTAGAAGTTTGAGGTTAATCTATTTTTGGTAGTGTTTCAAAAAGTATGCTGAAGAAAAAGCCGATTGGATTTTGATAAAATAGAGAAATGCAAATAACTCTAGCAATCAAATGTCCAACCTGCCTCAGTGATAGTATAAAGAAAAATGGTATCAAAGTAGATGGGAAACAAAACTATCAGTGCAAAGACTGTAAACGTCAGTTTATTGGTGATCA
Source organism: Acinetobacter sp. YH12040 (assembly GCF_013420005.1). NCBI lineage: Bacteria > Pseudomonadati > Pseudomonadota > Gammaproteobacteria > Moraxellales > Moraxellaceae > Acinetobacter > Acinetobacter sp. YH12040. Next base: position 7,907 of record NZ_VOZB01000018.1, on the reverse strand, counting down.
TGCACTGAGCTATCTAGGATGTAAGTCAGGTATTACTCGTAAAATATTACAGTTGATGGTCAGAGGCAGCGGTATACGAGATATTGCTGAAGTTGAGCGCATCAGTATCGGTAAAGTTTTACGTACTTTAACTGAATCAACCTATGAAATTCAGCCTCAGCAAAGTCATTATGAATCTCTCGAAGTAGATGAGTTCTGGAATTTTGTTGGAAATAAAAAGAATAAACAATGGCTTATTTACGCCTATCATCGAGAAACAGGTGAAATTGTTGCTTATGTTTGGGGTAAACGAGATTTAGCTACAGTCTAACAATTGAAGACAAAGCTTAAACAATTAGATATTCACTACACCCGAATTGCAAGTGATCATTGGGACAGTTTCATCACTGCTTTTAAAAATGGTAAGCAAAGTATTGGTAAATTTTTTACTGTAGGTATTGAAGGCAATAATTGCAAAATAAGGCATAGAATTAGGCGTAGCTTCAGAAGAAGCTGTAATTTTTCAAAAAAGCTTGAAAACCATTTTAAAGCTTTTGATTTAGCCTTCTTTTCTTTTACATCAATAATGGCTTCATTTAAAGGCAGCATACTTTTTGAAGCACCACCAAAATTTTATGTTAAGTAGAGACTAAAAATGCCCTTGATTAAGGGCTTACAAGGGCATTTTGTATAAGGTGTATTATGTTAATTTTAGAATTTCTTCATTAGATAATTTTTGATAAGCTAAATCCATTAGGACTAATTAAGTAAATATGAGCAATTGGGTCAATGTCACACAGGATAAGTCTACAGGTATAGAACTAATTCATGCCCACTTCAAAGGCTTTGCATACGATCCTCATCTACACTCAAGTTATCTTATAGGGGTAACAGAGTTAGGACATCAACAATTCAATTGTAGAAAAAAAATTATTGATAGCTATCAAGGTCAAACTTTCATGCTTGAACCTGAAGAAGTTCATGATGGTAATGCACCAGATCCTCTCGGCTTCACTTATAAAATGATGCATTTAGATCCAGCATGGTTAAAAAAAAGCTATGAAGGAATATTTAATGAGCCTATCGAACTTGCTATCGAATCAACCCTACGTTCTGATCCTCAACTTTCACATTTGATACTTTCAACCTACAATATATTGAATAACAATGAATCTCAATTGATGAAAGATACGTATTTAGATCTTTTATTAGAAAACTTAGGTAATACCCCCATTTTTAATTGAATTAATGGGTAGAAAATCTAAAGCCTTGTTATTGTTTAAAAATAGGTGGACAACCATTTACTGACATATGAGGTCGTTCATGATTATAAAAGTACTGCCAGTCAGTTGTATAGTCCTGCACCTCGCTCAGATCTCGAAATAAATATTGATTTAGACACTCATAACGTACTGTACGATTAAATCGCTCAACATATGCATTTTGCTGTGGATTGCCTGGTTGAGTAAATACATGCTCAATACCATGCTGATCACACCACTTTTCCATCAGCTCACTTATATACTCTGGGCCGTTGTCGGTTCTAATGCGTTTAGGTTTGCCTCGCCATTCAATGAGCTGATCAAGTCCTCTCAGTACACGTTCTGCTGGCAATGAAAAGTCAATCAATATATCCAATGACTCGCGATTATAGTCATCAATCACGTTGTGAACTCGATAACTACGTCCATCACTGAGTTGATCATGCATAAAGTCCATTGACCATGATTCATTCTTAGCTGTCGGTACTGCAAGGGTTTCTGGCTGTTCTCGTTTAATCCGCTTATTAGGCTTGATTCTTAAATTAAGCTCAAGCTCCTTATAAATGCGATAGACACGTTTGTGGTTCCATTTGTATTTTTTAACATTACGCAAATACAGGAAACAAAGCTTGAAGCCCCATGTTTTATGATCATTGGTTAATTGAATCAACCATTCGGCAATCTGTTGATTCTCTTCATCTAAACGAGCTTTATAGCGATAACACGTTTGACTGACTTTAAAAATTAAGCAGGCCATGCTGATTGAAATCTTAAATTGCTCAGTAGCTTGCTGAGCAAGTGACTTTCGCTGAACAGGCCTTAAAACTTTTTTAAAAGTGCATCTTGCAAGATGTCTGACTTTAGCCGCTCATCAGCATACATGCGTTTTAAACGGGCATTTTCAGCCTCAAGTTCTTTAAGCCGCGTCATCATTGAAAGATCCATGCCGCCATATTTGGACTTCCACTTGTAGAATGTAGCAGAGCTCATACCATGTTCGCGGCACAAGTTCGGTATGGGTGTTCCTGCTTCAGCTTGCTTCAAGATACTCATGATCAAGCTGTCTGAATACTTAGATGTTTTCATAGAAAATCTCCTTAAATCAAGGTTATTCGATTTTCTACTTTTAAACTCAATTATTTTTAGGGAGGATTACCGTTTGCTTGGTTATAAAAAAGTGGAGAGATTAAAAAGCTGCAAGGGCGATCTATGATCGTGCATTTACCCTTGCGGTCTTTTTTGAACGAACTATAACCAGAAAAAGCAAAGCCCTTAGCACACTAAAATATTAGGTACGTCAAGCGGTATCTTGGATAGTAAAATCGAACGGAAAAAAAGCACTTGATATACTTATCAAGTGCTTTCCTAGCCTTTATGTTCGTAAATAAACCACTTGTAACTTGTAACTTTTTTCATGTTACAAGTTACCACTCGTGGTAGTTACCACAAAGCCACATGTTAACATTAAATAATGTTAAGCATTTCATGGAAAAGCTTTTCTATAATCTTTAAGGCTTCTTGTGTACTTCTTGCTAGTCTAGGGACCTCTTTAGCTCCTTGGAAGCTGTCAGTAGTATACCTAATAATTTATCTACATTCCCTTTAGTAACGTGTAACTTTCCAAATTTACAAAAGCGACTCATAGAATTATTTCCTCCCGTTAAATAATAGATAACTATTAAAAATAGACAATACTTGCTCATAAGTAACGGTACTTAAATTGTTTACTTTGGCGTGTTTCATTGCTTGATGAAACTGATTTTTAGTAAACAGTTGACGATATTCTCGATTGACCCATTTTGAAACAAAGTACGTATATAGCTTCCAATATTTATCTGGAACATCTGTGGTATGGCGGGTAAGTTTTATTAAGACACTGTTTACTCTTGGTTTAGGATGAAAGCATTCCGCTGGCAGCTTAAGCAATTGCTGAATCGAGACTTGAGTGTGCAAGAGCAACCCTAGTGTTCGGTGAATATCCAAGGTACGCTTGTAGAATCCTTCTTCAACAATCAGATAGATGTCAGACGCATGGCTTTCAAAAACCACTTTTTTAATAATTTGTGTGCTTAAATGGTAAGGAATATTCCCAACAATTTTATACCTCTGTTTGTTAGGGAATTGAAACTGTAGAATATCTTGGTGAATTAAAGTGACACGAGTATTCAGTTTTAATTTTTCTGACGATAAGTTGAATAGATGACTGTCTAATTCAATAGACGTTACCTGTTTACTTATTTTAGCCAGTTTCGTCGTTAAATGCCCTTTACCTGTTCCAATTTCGTAAACGGTATCGGTTTCTTTTAAATTCAATTGTTTTATTATTTGGTTGAGTACTTTTTCACTCGTTAAAAAGTTTTGAGAATATTTTATATTAAAATAAGCCTTATATCCAAGCATAAAACAAGGTTGTCTAGACTTCTTTTAACAGTAAAGTTATCATAAAACTGAATTTTATTTTTTAGGTAAGTTTATGCATTCTATCCGCATTCGTTAAGACACAACTATTTGCATAGTGACACTATTTTATAATGGTGGGCTTTTGTTGTGTCTTTAAGAATATATGCGGATATATAAAGTAAAAGTATGCTTAATTTATAAGTATGCTTTTAGTGCATAGTTTCCAGTTATAACTTAATTGACTAGCTATTTGTCCACCCTGTGGATGAATAGCTTTTTTTTTGGGAGGACACTGTGATGCTAGCTTTTGTTTTCACCTAAATCCTGTTTGCTGCATAAAAAATTTCAAGAGCTAAACAGGAGTAAATAAAAATGAGTTTAATTATTAAAGCGAGAAACATACGCTTGGATTATGCTGGGCGTGATGTTTTGGATATTGATGAATTGGAAATTCACTCTTATGACCGTATTGGTCTTGTGGGTGATAACGGAGCAGGAAAGAGTAGTTTACTCAAAGTACTTAATGGCGAAATTGTTTTAGCCGAAGCGACATTACAGCGTTTTGGTGATTTTGCACATATCAGCCAACTGGGCGGAATCGAAATAGAAACGGTCGAAGACCGGGCAATGTTATCTCGCCTTGGTGTTTCCAATGTACAAAACGACACAATGAGTGGCGGAGAGGAAACTCGTGCAAAAATTGCTGCCGCATTTTCCCAACAAGTACATGGCATTCTAGCGGATGAACCAACCAGCCACCTTGATCTCAATGGAATAGATCTACTTATTGGTCAACTTAAAGCATTTGATGGAGCATTACTTGTTATCAGTCATGACCGATATTTTCTTGATATGGTTGTAGACAAGATATGGGAGTTAAAAGACGGTAAAATTACGGAATATTGGGGTGGTTACTCGGATTACTTGCGTCAAAAAGAAGAAGAGCGACAACACCAAGCCGTAGAATATGAGCTGATGATGAAGGAACGGGAGCGATTAGAATCTGCTGTGCAAGAAAAACGCCAGCAAGCTAATCGATTAGACAATAAGAAAAAAGGAGAAAAATCCAAAAACTCTACCGAAAGTGCTGGACGACTTGGGCATGCAAAAATGACTGGCACCAAGCAAAGAAAACTGTATCAGGCAGCTAAGAGTATGGAAAAGCGTTTGGCTGCATTAGAAGATATTCAAGCACCAGAGCATTTGCGTTCTATTCGTTTTCGTCAAAGTTCAGCCCTAGAACTGCACAATAAGTTCCCGATTACGGCAGATGGTCTGAGCTTAAAATTTGGTAGCCGTACTATCTTTGATGACGCTAACTTTATAATACCGCTTGGCGCTAAAGTCGCTATAACTGGATCGAATGGAACAGGGAAAACGTCCTTGTTAAAAATGATATCAGAACGTGCTGATGGATTAACCATATCTCCAAAAGCTGAAATTGGCTACTTTACACAAACAGGATATAAATTTAACACGCATAAATCTGTGCTCTCCTTTATGCAGGAAGAGTGCGAGTACACAGTTGCGGAAATTCGTGCAGTATTGGCTTCAATGGGGATCGGAGCGAATGATATTCAAAAAAACTTATCCGACTTATCGGGAGGTGAAATCATCAAACTGCTTTTATCCAAAATGCTTTTAGGAAAATATAATATTTTGCTTATGGATGAACCAGGAAACTATCTTGACCTAAAAAGTATTGCCGCATTAGAAACAATGATGAAGTCCTATGCAGGAACTATTATCTTCGTATCTCATGACAAGCAATTGGTCGATAATATTGCTGACATTATCTACGAGATCAAAGACCACAAAATCATCAAGACTTTTGAGAGAGATTGTTAATGATAGCCAATCTAATCCGAACATTAATTATTGAACTCTTTAAAGGAAATTAAAAATGACAATTCAAGATATTCAATCACTTGCTGAAGCACACGGCTTGTTGCTTACGGACAAAATGAATTTCAATGAAATGGGCATTGATTTTAAGGTCGTTTTTGCTCTTGATACAAAGGGGCAACAATGGTTGCTGCGTATTCCTCGTCGTGATGGCATGAGGGAACAAATCAAGAAAGAAAAACGCATTTTAGAATTGGTAAAAAAACATCTTTCTGTAGAGGTTCCTGATTGGAGAATTTCATCTACAGAATTAGTGGCTTATCCCATACTTAAAGATAATCCTGTTTTAAATTTGGATGCTGAAACCTATGAAATAATTTGGAATATGGACAAAGATAGCCCGAAATACATAACATCTTTGGCAAAAACCTTATTTGAAATCCATAGTATTCCTGAAAAAGAAGTTCGGGAAAATGATTTGAAAATTATGAAACCTTCAGATTTAAGACCTGAAATAGCAAACAATTTGCAGTTAGTAAAATCTGAAATTGGTATAAGTGAGCAATTGGAAACCCGCTACAGAAAATGGTTGGATAATGATGTTCTATGGGCAGATTTCACCCAATTTATACATGGCGATTTATATGCTGGGCATGTACTAGCTTCAAAGGATGGAGCTGTTTCAGGCGTTATTGATTGGTCAACAGCCCATATAGATGACCCAGCGATTGATTTTGCTGGGCATGTAACTTTGTTTGGAGAAGAAAGCCTCAAAACTCTAATCATCGAGTATGAAAAACTAGGGGGTAAAGTTTGGAATAAACTATATGAACAGACTTTAGAAAGAGCAGCGGCCTCTCCTTTGATGTATGGTTTATTTGCCTTAGAAACTCAAAATGAAAGCCTTATCGTTGGAGCAAAAGCTCAGTTGGGAGTTATATAATTTAAAAATATGATTGCTGAGAACTGCCTTGTTTTGAAACTTGGTTGGCTTTAATTAGTTTTTAGTATTCTTTATAGAAAATGCCTCGATCAAGGGGCATTTCTAACAATCATTTAACATAAAATTTCTTATGTGAAGTAACCTGAATGCAGCGGTGCCCCATTGGGGGCGCGTTGAGATAAGCCTCTTTTAGATAACTTTAGCAACTCGATAGACAGTTGCAACTCCACAATTCACTGCTTTGGCAATTTCTTCCTTAGTCATATTGCCAACTACTAGCAATTCTTTTATTCGTTTATGTTTAGCCTCATTTGCCTTCTTGCCTGTTGGTTTGTAACCCGAACGTGCCAGGCCCTGCTTAATACGTTCTATACGTTTCTCATTGTCTAGGCGGGCCATTGTTGCCAGAAGATCAATCAACATATTGTTGATGAGTTCCAAGATTGAATGAGTAATGCTGTCACTGGTTTGAATCATTTGGTAGGTAGTAGGAAGATCTGCTACGACTAAACGAAGTCCCTTCTCCTGGATCCTGCGCTTCAGCTCTTGAAAATCTCGTTGGGTTAGGCGTGATAAGCGGTCAATACTTTCAACTAACAATGTGTCACCTTGATTTGCTTCTGACAGTAGCTTATTCAATTCAGGTCGGTCTAACTTCGTACCACTATAGTTTTCCACGTACACAATGGTTTCACCCAAATTCAAGTTTTGGTTTAGATCCTGAAGAATCTGCAAAGCCCTTTCTGCATCTTGATCTTTAGTTGAAGCTCGTAGATAAATACGTGTATTCATTTCTATCATTTAATCTTAATTCTATTAGATTAATGATAATACTATCATTTAATTATTGCATTAAGTCTAATGATAGATATTGTATGCGATTTGGCTCGCTATCATTCAGGTATACTCTTTTGATAAAAAAAGCATAACTAAAAGCCATGCCTTGGGAATTCGTATAACGTGTATTATGTTAATTTTAGAAATAATTAAAAGTTTAGGAATACTAGTAGAATGCAGCTTATAGAAATAGAACCTTATTTTTGGGAACTATATGAGGATAGCGAAAATATATATCTCAATGTTCTTATAAATATGAGTGCAATTTCTTGGGAGAAAACTATCTGCTTAGATGAACAAACGATTCAGCAGTATCAGACTCAAGGAAAAGGTTTTATTGATGGCTTAGCTAAAAGGATTGAAAGTAGCCAATTTAGAAAAGATTATGAAAGATTTTACTCATATACAGATGCCTCCAAAGAACAGAAAAAAGAAATGCTTCAAGCATTTAATGAATATAAGGCTAAGCAAAATTAAATCCATTTAACATAATGGCTGTTATACGAGATGAATATGTAACTCCAAAATAGAAATGTCCGGTTTCTCCAAAGTAAAAATGTCCGCTTTTAGAATATGCGCTGTTGCAATTTTCTTAGCGGACGGTTTGATATGTTGGTGTCTATGTCGGATAAAGAACTTAA